>JADGRG010000118.1 GCA_017881145.1 Sandaracinaceae bacterium
GCCGGTGTTGAAATACTCCTCGTGACCGGTGCCCCGGTGGCGGCTCTCGGTTTCGCCGTCGACAAAAAGTTCCTCCCAGCCTTCCAGGTGTCCGAGTCCGAAACCTCGCGGCAGCATCCAGTCGGTCACCGGCGGCCGGAGCCATACGTCGCGGTTCTGGGTCGACAGGTGCACGCCCGCGTAGTAGCCGCGGCCCTGTGTCTCGGCCATGACAAACGGCCGACCTTCCGGCACCAGCGGTTCGCGGCGCCAGGGGGCGTGAAGCGGACACGGGCAGGGTGCCTACGGCTCAAACAGCTTGGTGCAGGGCGCGCGCCTTCCGGTCGTCTCGCCCGCGACAGGGCAACGTCGCGAGCCTACGACACCGTGACATCAGGCTTCTGCGCCCGCCTTGTGCAGTCGGCCGGTGGGCCGCGGTTCCTGACGATCGGCTGAGGGAAGTGCTCGATGGTGGCCTTCCCGGCTACCGCAGCGGCGCTCTGCGAACCGATCGGCAAGATCGATCGAATTTGCTCCGCTACTCCGGGAACCCCAGGTACGAAGCACGGCGTGTCACAGGTCACGCTCAAGACGGTGTTCACCGTTTGTTTCGGCGTGCTGGCGGTGTTGATCCTGGTGGCTGCCGTGATTCGTGCCCTGTTGGCCGTGTTGCTCATCGCCACCGCGGTGCTGCTGGCGGCTTCGTTGAATCAAGTCGTCGGCACGCTCGCGCCGCGCCGCATGCCGCGCTGGGCCGCCATCGTCCTGGTGCTCACGGGCGCCGTGCTGCTGTTCGCGACCTTCGCGTGGCTGTTGATTCCGGCAGCGGTCGATCAAGCCATCCAGCTGGTTCAGCGCTTGCCGGTGCTGATGCATCGGCTGGAGCAAACGGCCGTGTTTCGCAGCTACGGGGCGCGGCTCGGTCTGACGGAGTGGCTGGCTAGCGTCAAGGGTCGTGTGCCTGAGCTCGTCAGCGGGGCGGCCTCGCCGCTGCTCTCGGTGCTCGGCGGCGTGATCACCTTCATCGGCGCCTGCCTGACGGTCGTCTTCCTGACCATCTTCATGTTCGTCTTCGGCCGACCGATGGTCGAGGCCGCGTTGGACGAGGCGCTGCCGGAGCGACGAGCAAAGTACGAAGAGCTGCTCGACAAGATCTACGCGTCGCTTGGCGGCTACTTGGCTGGGCTCGCGGTGATCTGCAGCGTCAACGCCACCTTCACGACTGTGTTTCTCGCGATCAACGGCATGCCGTTCTTCCTGCCGCTGGGCATTCTAAGTGGGTTTTCTAGCCTGGTGCCGTATGCCGGTCCGCTTGTGGTAGCTGTGCTGAACTCGCTCTTGTCACTGATCAGCGGCGGACTCGGTCACGGCCTGGCGAGCGTGATCTTCTTCATCGTCTATGGTCAGCTCGAAGGCAACGTGCTGGCGCCACTGGTATTTAGACGCACGGTGCACGTCAATCCGCTGGTGGTGCTGCTCTCAGTCGTGGTGTTCGGCGAGATCGCGGGCGTGCTCGGCGCGGTGGCGGCGGTGCCGGCTGCGGCCACCATACAGATCGTGTTGCGCGAGCTCTTGCGGGTGCGGCGCACGCAACTTGCAGCGCAGCGTTAGCCGAGCCGTGCCGCCGCAGCTTGATCCACCAGCCACCTCAGCTCGCCAGTTGGAACGATGCGCTGCGCAGGCAGTCGCTCCGGGTCTAGAGGCCGACGCAGGACTTCCGCGAGTCGTTCGGCTTTCTGCGTCCCGGAGACTAGAAAGAGCGCGGACTCAGTCGCGTTCAGCGCTAGCGGTGTAAGCGTGATCCGCCAGGCCGGCTGCGCGAATCGGGCAGACACCCAGTGCCCCGGTTCGTCCACGGAGCCGGGGAAGAGCGACGCGGTATGTCCGTCGCTGCCCAGACCGAGCAACACGAGATCAAAGCGTCGCAAGGGCGCGCCGGAATCCGAGATGCCGAGCGCGGACTTCAAGCTGGCTTCGTAAGCGTCGGCCGCTGTCTGCGGCGCCTGCTCCGCTGCGATCCGGTGGACCTGCTCGGCTGGCAGCGGCACCTGCTGCAAGAGCGCCTGCCAGACCATGCGATAGTTGCTCGCCGGATCGTCGGGTGCGACGCAGCGCTCGTCGCCGAACCACACCTCGGTGCGCATCCAGTCGACGCGGCTCGCGAAGGCCTCCGTCGCGAGCAGCTCATAGAGCGCACGTGGTGTCCGTCCTCCGGAGAGACAAAAGACAAACCGACCTCGCGCACTGCAAGCTTGCGCGGCTGCCCGCACCACCGCCTCGGCTGCGCTACGGGTGAGCGCTGCGGCGTCAGCGAACACTTCCACTTGAGGCGTGGCTGTCACGTTCAATGCGTGGATTGTGCCACGGCGTTCTGGAGCAAGCCGGCAGTTGACTTCGCGGGGCGATAAGATCGAGCCTGTTTTGACCCGCCGCGTCGAGTCACTCTTGCGCTTTGGGCCGGCGGCCAACTCCATGACCGAGCCTGCAACCGACAACAGGCACGAAGCTCCGGGCTGGCCGGGAATCGAGCCGCGCTGGGCTTTCTCGCGCGCAGCGGTCCAGTGACGCAGCAGGATCGCCGTCTAACGCGTCACGGCTTGTCGGCTGGCCGGGCAGCTGCCAGTAGCGTCGGCAGATCGTAGTGGAGCAGCTCGGCGATGTGCTGGATGGTCACGTCGGCTGGTGGGTATTGCTGCACGTCCGGCGCGAGGGCGTAGTGACCTTGGCGCGGAAACACGGTGGTCAGTCGCGTTCCCCAGCGCTGCTTCGCCGCGCTCAGGATCCGGATCTTGTCGTCGACCAGCACGTAGTGCTTGGCGGCAAAGCGGTGCTCCACGTCATCCAACTCTTGTTCTTTGTGGATGTAGATCA
>JADGRG010000119.1 GCA_017881145.1 Sandaracinaceae bacterium
CGCGTGAGCGCCGCACCCGCCGAGCCCGTTCCCCGGCCCGGAATCTGCAACGTTCGGGTTTCGACTGACATGCGTAGCGGCGAAGCGGGCAGCTTCGACTACGATGCTCATGGCGGATGCACGCCCGGCGAATGAAGTCGCGGCTGGCGCCACAGCAGCGCATGAGAACCGAAGAAACGCTCACCGTGCACGTGCAAGAGGCGCTCTACCGCAGCGCGGACGGCCTCTTCGCCGTGCTTTCAGCCAGCACGGAGCCGGGCGAAGAACGCTGCGTGCTGGTGGGTGAGCTGCGCGACAGCGCGCCCGGCGAGACACTGCGTGTGCACGGGCACTTCGAGCAGCATGCGACCTACGGGCAACGCTTTCGCGTCACGAGCTACGCACCGGTCACGCCCACCACCGCAGTCGGCATCGCTCGCTACCTTGGCTCGGGCCTGATCCCGGGCATCGGCCCAGCGCTTGCGCAGCGCTTGGTGACACGCTTCGGAGATCGCACGCTCGATGTGATCACGACGGCAGCCGCGCGCTTGCGCGAGGTCGGGGGGATCGGTCCGCAGCGCGCCAATGCCATCGCCGACGCGGTGCGCAGTCGCAAGGCCGAGGCCGAGCTGCTCTCGTTTCTACAAGGGCTTGGCCTCGGCCCGTCGTCGGCCAAGCGCATCCGGCAAAAGTATGGAGACGCCTCCATTAGCGTCGTGCGCGAAGATCCCTATCTGGTCGCCGAGCAGGTCCACGGCATCGGCTTTCGCACCGCCGACGCCATGGCGAGCGCCCTGGGCTATGGGCAAGACGATCCACGGCGAGCAGCGGGCGCAGTGCTGCACTTGCTCGGCCGGGCGGCGGACGAAGGGCACAGTTTTCTCACACAGAGCGAGCTCACGAAACAGGCGCATGGTCTCGATGTGCCGGAGCAACGCATCCCTGAGGCCGTGCGCGATCTCGCGGCGCGCGAGCTGCTGGTGGTGGATGCCGACACGCTTTATGCGCCGCCGCTCTACCGAGCCGAGCTCGAAGTCGCAGAGCGCTTGCACAAGCTGGCTGGCCCGAGAAAAGCGCTCGACGGGGCCACCGAGGCGGCCGAACGTGCGATGGAAACCTGGTTCGCCCCGGCCCAGCGACTGGCCGTGCAAGCCACCTTCGAGCACGGCTTGCTTGTCGTGACCGGCGGCCCGGGCACCGGCAAGACCACCACCACGCGCGCCATCGTGGCGGCCCAACGAGCCCTCGGTCGACGCATCTTGCTCTGCGCACCAACCGGTCGCGCCGCCAAGCGCTTGCGCGAGGCCACTTCGGCCGACGCCCAGACCATCCACCGTCTGCTGGAGTGGAATCCCGCCACGGGCGCGTTCGCGCGTTCGGCACACAACCCGCTCGAGGTCGATCTCCTGCTCATGGATGAAGCCTCCATGCTCGACGTGCAACTCGCCCAGCGGCTCCTTTCAGCTCTGCCGCGCAGCGCAGCGCTCGTGCTGGTCGGCGACCCCGATCAGCTACCGCCCATCGGACCCGGGCCTGTGCTGCGCGAGCTGCTCGCCAGCGGCGTCGGCACGGTGGTGCGCCTGACGGAGGTATTTCGCCAGGCGGAAGAAAGCGCGATCGTGCGTGGAGCGCACCGAATTCTGAGCGGAAGGCGGCCTGTGCCGACGGCGCCGGGGACGCGCGGCAGCGGGGATCTCTTCCTCGTGCGAGTCGGCGAGCCGGCGGCCATCCAAGCGCGCCTGGTGGAGACGCTGGAGCGCATGCGTACGGTCTACGGTCTGCATCCCGTGCACGACGTTCAGGTGCTGACGCCGATGCGCAAAGGGCCGCTCGGCACCGATGCACTCAACCGCCTGCTGCAAGGCGCTCAGAACCCGGATCGACGACCCGCTCCCGCCGCCCTCAGCGGCGACGCACTCGGCGAATCACGCTTGCGTTTTCGAGCCGGCGACAAGGTCATGCAACTACGCAACGACTACGAACGTGAAGTGTGGAATGGCGACCAAGGCGAAGTCACGCGCGTCGACGCAGGCATCGTCTTCGTCCAGCTGGGAAACCGCGAGCTCAGCTACGAACCCGATGCCCTCGATGCGCTCACCCTTGCCTACGCGTGCACCGTGCACAAAGTCCAGGGCAGCGAGTTCCCGGCCATCGTGCTCGTGCTCCACTCCACGCACCACATGCTGCTGACGCGTCCCCTGCTTTACACCGCCGTGACCCGCGCGCGACGGCTGGCGCTCGTGATTGGCGACGATCGCGCCCTCGATCGGGCCATCGCCAACACCCAAGAGCGCCGTGTCAACACCCGGCTAGCAGCGCGCTTGACGGTGGCAGGCTGAAGCAGCCTCACCAAAGAGCCGAAGGCTGCTTTGGTGGGTTGTCACTTCACCAAAGAGCCGAAGGCTGCTTTGGTGGTATGTCACTACCTCTACTTGCCGAGCGCCGCTAGCAATCCGTCGTGGAAACCTGGACGGAAGCCTTTGATGCGTTCGTTGGCGCGGCTGGGGTGCACACGGTTGGTGAGCAACACGATCACGATGTCGCGCTCTGGATCGCACCAGATCGACGTGCCGGTGAAGCCCAAGTGGCCGAACGTGCGCGCGCTCATGCGACGCCCAGCAGAGCTGTTCTCGGGGCTCTTGGCGTCCCAACCCAGACGCAAGCTCGTGCCCTCGATGGGCTTGAGTGCTTGTTCGACCAGACTCTGAGGCAGGAAATCTCCGCGTCCCAGGAGCGAGTCGAGCACCGCCCGACCGAAGCTCGCAACCCCACGCGCCGTCCCGAAGAGCCCGGCATTGCCGGCCACGCCGCCGAAAGCGGCGCAGTTCTCGTCGTGGACCTCGCCGCGGATCAGTCTTCCGCGCCATTCGCACCACTCGGTCGGCGCTGCGTCGCGAACCACCTGGGCGCGACGATCTGGAGCCAGCGCGGCCGGGAAGAAGACGTCGCCGCTGATCCCGAGCGGATCGGTGACCTCACGCGCCACCACGCGATCGAGCTTCTCGCCCGCGGTGCGCGCGATCACCTCTCCGGCGATGAGATAGCCGAGATCGCTGTAGAGCGACCCCTTGAGCTCGCCCTCGGCGGGCCGCCGCGAGGCTTCGCTCAGAATCCAGCGCCGTGCGGCTGCGGTTCCGGGATCGTGCGGGACATCCAAGTAGAGGCCACCCCAGTCGGCGAGACCGGAGCGATGCGTCAGAAGCATCTCCAGCGTTGCAGCCCCGCCAACGCCTCCGCGCACGTCGGTCACGACCGAGTCGGTGCGAACATTGAGCGAGAGCTTACCTGCCGCGCACAGGCGCAACGCGGCCGTAGCGACCACGGGCTTGGTGAGCGATGCCAGATCGTAGGGGGTCGAGGCCTTCACCTCGGGCTCACCTGTGCGGAGCCGCCCGGCGGCGACATCCACGCTCAGCACCGTGTCGCCCTCTCGCCAGTTGACGCAGGCCACGCCACCTGGGAAAGCTTGGCCCGCCACGCCTGCATCCATCAGGCGGCTGGCTTCTCGCTGCACTCGCTGCTTGAGTTCTTCGCTCACGTATCTTTCGTCTCTAATCGGTCGCGGAACCCATCGGTCGGGACGGTCATTCGCCCCATCCAGGCGGGCTTGTCAGCCAAACACCATGCCCACTTCGTTCCGCAAGCTGCCCCATGCTACCGCCAAATCGCTGAGCACACTCGGAAAAATTCGTGCCGTGCCAGAGGACTTCGTCGTCGACGAGATTCCGGCCTATGCGCCAACCGGCGCCGGCGCTCATCTTTTCGTGCATTTCGAGAAGCGCTCGCTGACCACGCGCGAAGCTGTGGAACGCCTGGCACGAGCCCTGAACGCGAACCCGCGCGACGCCGGCTTCGCTGGCCTCAAGGACAAGCATGCCATCACGACCCAATGGGCAAGCTTCATGGGCGCGCAGCCCACGGCGGCCCTTGCCCTGGATCTGCCGGGACTCCGAGTGCTTTCTGCAGTGCTGCATCCACACAAGCTGCGCACCGGACACTTGCGCGGAAACCGCTTCCGCTTGCGCGTGCGCGGCCCGGGTCTTTCCGCGGACATTGCACGCGCAGTCTTCGCGGAGCTGGAGCGGATCGGCGCCCCCAACTATTACGGCGAGCAGCGTTTCGGTAACGACGAACGAAACCTGACGCGTGCCCGTGCCTGGCTGCTCGACGCTGGACCTGCCCCCCGCGATCGCTTCGAGCGCAAGCTGCTCTTCTCGACGCTCCAATCCACGCTCTTCAACGACTGGCTGGCCGCACGCATCGAGGCTGGGGATTACGAAACCCCCATCCTCGGCGACGTGCTGCGGAAGGAAGAAAGTGGCGGCATCTTCCTCAACGAAGACCAAGACGACGCGCTGAGGCGGATGCAGAGCTGGGAAATCAGCCCAACCGGTCCGATGTTCGGCGCCAAGATGCGCTGGCCAGAGGGCGCCGCCGCAGATCGCGAACGCGGGGTCCTGGAGCGGGCCGGAATCAAATTCGAGACGTTCTCTGAAAATGCCAAGTATGGGGAAGGCACCCGGCGCGTGGCGCGGGTGCGACCGGAAGCATGGGAAGTACAGGCTGAGCCCGACGCTCTGGTCTTGGGCTTCAACCTGCCGAGCGGCGCCTACGCGACCATGGTGCTGCGCGAGATCATGAAGCCGGACCTGGCGGGAGAG
>JADGRG010000120.1 GCA_017881145.1 Sandaracinaceae bacterium
AATCCCACCTTGGCCGGGCTACTTCGTCGCCGCGGCATGCATACGGCAGCGGTCGTGCATGATGGCTTCTCGCGCATGCTCACGCGCGGGGTCGGAGTCGAGCGCGACTTCGATGACTTCTGGGAAGTGGAGACTTGGGAGCCCGCGCGCGAAGACGATCGCGGCACGACAGCCCTCGCCATCCGCGCGCTCGCGCACGTGCCCAGAGCCACACCGTCGTTCCTCTGGGTGCACTATTTCGGGCCCCACAGCCCCAATCAGGTCCACCCCGGCACCACCGAATACGGACCAACCCTGATCGATGGCTACGATCACGAGATCCGGTTCCTGGACGAGCAGCTGCCTGCCTTGTGGTCTGCCATCGCGCGCCGCGGTCGACCCACTGTGATTGCTCTCACCGGTGATCACGGCGAGGTTTTCGAGGAGACCATCCGCATGCACGGGTTCAGCATCAGCGAGCAGGACCTCCGCGTCTCCTTGTTCTTGAGTGTACCAGGCTGGTCCCCGAGGTCCGTCGAGCAGCTGGTCAGCACCGTCGACCTCTTCCCCACGCTCCTGGCACTGACCCAGACACCGGGACCCGCCCGCCTCGACGGCCAAGATCTCGCCCGCTGGGCCCGCGACGGAGCGCAGAGCAGTGCTCGCAAGTTGATCAGCGAGACCTGGCGCTACGAATCCGACGGCCAACCCATCGTGGATCTGATCGCCGCGTTCGACGGCCGGCACAAAGTCGTGCTCGACACCGTGGACCACAGCTTTCGCGGCTACGATCAGCGCACTCTGCCCGAGCATCCAACCTGGGTGGACATGAGCAGCAGCGATCCTGTGGCGCGCTTCCTCTTGGAATATGTCGAGCAGACGGGTGGGGCGCTTGCGCCCCGAGATTGATCGCCTGACACAGCCCCAGAGGTCCGTAATGCAAGCCCCCGACGTAGCCACAGCGCCCGGTCCCGCCTCGGCAAGAGCAAGCCGCGGGCATTGGCTGCTGCGGTGGTCGTGGACCGGCTTACGCGTGCTGCTTTGCTCGGCGGCCACTTACTACGTTGGCGCGTTTCTCTACGTGGCCTGCTCGCGGCTCCGATATCCCTACGACCTCGAGTGGATGGAAGGTGCAGCGCTCGAGCACGTCGCGCGCATCGTGGACGGTCGACAGCTCTACGTCGCGCCGACCATCGACTTCACACCCTTCATCTACACCCCTCTCTACTACTGGGTGTGCGTGCCCTTCGTCTGGATCTTCGGGCTTGGCTTGCCGGCGATGCGTGCTGTTTCGCTGCTCGCCTCGCTCGCGCTCTTCGCCTGCCTCTATCTGCTCGTGCGCGGCAGCACGCGCGACAGGGTCGCTGCGTGGTCCAGCGTAGGCCTCTTCGCAGCGACCTATATCGTGGGCGGGGCGTGGCTCGATCTGGCGCGCGTCGACACCCTCTACCTGGCGTGCGTGCTCGCCGGCGTGTGGCTACTGGACCGTGCGCAGCCGCGCGATCTCTGGGCCGGCGCGATCTTCGGCGTAGCATTCCTGGCGAAACAGACGGCGCTCATGGTCGTGGCACCGATCTGTCTGGCACGGCTGCTGGCGGCGCGCGGCCCGACTCGTCTCTATTGCGGCCTCGCCACGCTCGCCGTCGTCGGTCTCAGCACCGCGCTTCTGGACCATACCAGCGGCGGCTGGTTCAAGTACTACGTGTTCGAGCTGCCGCACGCTCACGAGATCGACCCCCAATTCAAGCTCGGTTTCTGGCGCAACGATCTCTTTTCGAATGTGCCTTTTGCGATCGGGGCCACGCTCTATGCGCTGACTCGGCGCCGTGACTCGCCCGCGCTGCTGCTGCGCTGGGCGGCGGCCATCGGGTTCCTCGGCGCGGCCTGGGCTTCGCGCTTGCACACTGGTGGCTGGGACAACGTTCTCTTGCCGGCGCTCTTGTTCCTGGCTTGGATGACGGGTGAAGCCGTCGGCGGCGTGGCCGGTAGCGTGCAGGCATCGCTCGCGTACGATGCGACGCCAGGTTCCATCGCACGGCAGCGTGGGTTCTTCGGCGTCCTACTGTGTTTGTTGCAGCTCGGCTTCCTCTGGTATCCGCCGCAGCAGCAGATCCCGAGTGCCGAAGACCGCAGCGCCGGCGATGCGTTGGTTCAGCGGCTTGCAGCGTTGCCGGGACCGGTGTTCGCGCCATTTCACACGCACCTCGGGCGCCTCGCAGGCAAGCCATCGCAGGGCCATGACATGGCCTTCTCCGACGTGCTGCGCGGAGCGGATCAGAAGACCGCAGAAGCCTTGAAGCGCAGCATACTCGCGGCGTTCAAGGAGCAGCGCTACGCGGCGATCGTCGTGGATCGAGATTGGTGGAAGGCTGACCTGGACCGCACCTACAAGCGTCTGCCGGGTCCCGCGGTGAAAGCCCCCGCTGCATTCTGGATGCGCACCGGCTGGCGCATCCGCCCGACCGACATCTACGTGCCCAGAAATGCCGCGCCTCCGCCGCCCTCAGCTGCAGCGCCGAACACGCATCACTGAAAAGCTGTCGAAAAATAGGCGCAGAGCGAGCGCGCCCGCAGAAGAAACCGCAGGAATACTCGCGTATTTCGAGGATTTTTTGGCAGGACGAAAGCCGCTATGAGCCATTTTTCGACAGCTCTTGAGCGCAGCGCGCCTTGGCGAGGTAGAGCCCGTCTTTGCCGGTGAACAGCACGGCGACGGTGCCGTCTTCGCTGCGAGCCAACCCGACCCGCGTGGCATCTCCGGAAGGGTCGGCGATGCGCAGTGCGGGGCCTTTGCCGGCTGCATCGAGCAGCACCAGCTCGATCTCGTGCGCGGGACTCTTGCCGGGGCCGGTGGGTGCATCCGATGCGAAGAGCACGCTCTTTCCGGCCGAGGCTGCTGCCACATGCAGCGGGCCATAGGCGGTGCCTTTGATCAGCGCTTCCGGCGAGCCGCTCCTGGGTGCAATTTGAACCAGTCCCACGGCGCTGGTCGAGGCGCTACCGAGGCCGGTGTACGCCACCCACGCGCCGAGCTCGCTCTGCGCCGCCGTCAGCTGCGGAGGCTGCGACATCATGCCGACGGGAGCTGCAACCGTCGGTGCGCCGGGGTTGCCGTCCGCGGAGAACACGGTGCGAGCGATCGGCGACATGCCGTTGCGGGCGTCGGCAGTGATGAGAACCGGCGGCCAGGCGCCGCTGACGAACGCAGGCGCCGAGGCTCCCATAGCCGGTGGGGTGACGTCGCGGGTGTCCAGCACTGCGCCTCCGGCCGCGATGCGCGCGAGCATGGTCCGCATCGGCGTGGTGCCGAGCGTGTAGGCAATCAGGGGCCCGCGTTTGCCCATGGCGAGCGCAGGCGCAAAGCGGGTGTCGACGCCGCGCCCCAGCTCGACCGTGGCCGAGCCGCCGTGCTTGGACCCGACCTGCAAGCGCTGCGTGAAGAGCACGCCCGCACCGTCGGTGAAGGCCAGCGCGACGCCTTGCTCCGGATCGCCGCAGAGACCCGGCGGAGCGACTCGCATCGCGGTGTGCGGCGGCGTGATGATCAGCGTCGTCACCGGCGCAAGGCTTCCTGAGCTGGGCAGGTGCAGCACGAACACGCGCTCTTGGCCTTCGCGTTGCGCATAGCCGGCCACCACGAAGCCCGAGCCGAAGGCCGTGATGCTGGCCACGGCGCGCTCGGTCCAGATTCGGCGAGGCGTCTCGGTGAGCGCGCAGCCATGCGCAGGCGGCGTGATGTTCTTCAGCTGCACGCCGCGAGCGCCACGATCGAGCTCGTCGGCAGCCTCGAGGTTGGCGAGTGGGTCCTGCTCGTCGTAGCGCAGTGCCTTTGCGATCCGCGCCTTCTCCGGATCGCTGGGCAATGCCGTTGCGGTCGGTGCCGGTTCCGCCGTTCTTGGTCGGCTCGGGACGTCCTGGTGCTCTGCCGCTGACGGGTGCGGAGAAGCTGCTGACGGCTGCGGAGCAGCTGCTGGCGCCGGCAGGACGACCGGTCCCGCTGGCGCTGCGGCCGATGCCGCTCTTGGCTGCGGTGCGGTCTGGTCTTTGCGCACCGGTGACTCGGCGGCGCCTCGTGACGGGCCGCTGCAGC
>JADGRG010000121.1 GCA_017881145.1 Sandaracinaceae bacterium
GCACAGCGCTTCGCGGGGTGAGCGTTCGGTGCGATGCTACTCGGCTCCGCTGCGCCCGATTGCGCGGCTGCGCGACCGTAGCGCCGGTGCGCGCGGCATGGCTCCGCGCGCACCGGCTCGTGATGCTCGACGAGCGTCACTGCAGACTCGGCCGGAGTCGGTGCCCCGCTTCACGGTCAACGCCGTGCTCTCCGAATGCGAGCAGCTGAGCGAGCTCGGTCCCGGCTGCGGACTCTTCTTCCGATTGAACCGCAGCTAGGAGCCGCTGTAGCACGATCGGGCGCAGCGCGACGTACCCGCGCGCTGCGCCGTTCGATGGTTCACGGATTTCGATGATGGCCTCGCGCGCGCCCAGGGGCGTCGTCGGATACAGGATAGCTGCAGTGGAGCCCGTGGGCTGGCTCAGCGCGTACACGGAGAGCTGGTAGAGCATGTCGCGCGGCAGCTCGCGCTCCCACAGGTCCCGGTACTTTGCATCGAGCAGTTGTTCGACGCGACGGCCACGGAGGATCATGAAGTCAGGACGGGGACGCGGCGCGCGTCGAGCACGCGGGTTGGCGTTGGGCATGTAGTCCATCATTTCGCGCAGCGCCTTCTCCGAGCGGACCTCGTATCCATGCAGGTGCTCAGCGAGGAAGCGCTCAACCAGGGCCTGGAAGAAGCGGTTCATGTCGAACAGGAACCCAGGGAGTGAGAGAGTCGCGCCGTCATCAAGCGTCGTGGAGCTGCCTCCGTAAAGCAGCTCGATGAGGCTCAGCGCCGGTTCGTATGCGGTGACCAGTCGGTTCAGGCCGCGTCGCGCGTCTCTGAGCACCGCGGAAGACAGGACGACGCTGTCAGCTGTATCCCGGAGCGACGCTGTGAGGCGCAGGACATCGCTGCGCAGCTGAGCATCGTTTGCGACTCGGGCTGCCAGCGCGAGCCCGGCGCGCAGTACCTGGTTCAGTTGAACATTGCTGGTGCGCTGGTGATGCCGACAGGGCAGGGCCGCCGCCAGCAGCGCGCCGGGCCTTGCGAGGCGATTCATCTCGAACCGCCCCCTGGGATTCTCGAGATCCTCTGCCGTCTCCACGTAGCGCCGCGTGAGCCCTCGGCCGATGAGTTCGCGGGCCTCGGCGTAGAGTTGAGCAACCACGAGGTCAGCCAGCAGGTCGCCGCCGCCAGCGAAGCGCGTGGCGTCCAGAACGCGCAGACTGCGGAGCCCGTAGGTGTAGCGGAGCAAGCCAAGCAGCTCGGTCGCGCCAAGCTTCGGTTCAATGGTGATCACGAGATCGCCGAGCTGCACCTGTCCCACGTGGGAGAACGCGCGGACCGATAGCCCGCCATACAGCTCCGTGACTTCAAGCACCTTCTCGTGCGCTAGCTCGAGCGCAAGCTGCCGCGCCGTCGCGTCGGACAAGCGACGATCACGCAGTGCAGCACCCTCGAGGCTCAGAGGGTCGAGGGTGCTCCACTCATGGAGCCGCACCCGGAGCGCGGTCACGGCACCTGCTCCGCAGAGTCCGAACCATCCTCGTCGTCCGGCTCGTCTTCGTCGGTGCGGTCTGCCGCGACTGCCTGGGTCGTCGCAGTGATGTTGCTGAAACTCGTGAGTAACGCGCGGACCAGGTCGCCGTGGCGGTCGGGCTCGAAGAGCGTGTCGTCCACGCGATGGTTCGCGCGATCGATGATGGTGGCACCGAGGATGCGCGATAGCGCGTCGAAATCCTCGTAGCAGTACTCTTCGAGCAGCGGGATGATGTCGTCCCGAAGTACCTCAGCAAATCTTGAGACGTCTGTGATCGGAGCGCCGCCGGGCAGGAGATACGCGTGCCCAATCTGGAGATTGCGGGCATCTCGTCCAACGTGTGCGACGATGCGACGGTTCAGCTCATCGAGCCAAGCCCCAAGCGGTAGCCCGCCAACGCTAACGCCGTCGAGCGGTCTGCTGTCGGGCATGAGCTCGATGAACGCAAATCGTCGCCGAAGTGCCGCGTCGAGGAGGGCGATCGAGCGGTCTGCGGTGTTCATCGTCGCCACGATGTAGACGTTGTCCGGCACAGCGAAGCGGTCACCGGAGAGCGGCAGCCGCACCTCTTTGCCTCGTTTGTCCTTCTCCAGTGTCGTGAGCAGGTCGCCGAAGATCCGTGGTACGTCGCCCCGGTTGATCTCATCGATGAGCAAGTAGTAGGCGCGCTTCGGATCGCCGGCGGCTCGCGCGCACAAGTGCTTGAAGAGCCCATCTCTGCGCTCGAAGGCGAGTTGCCCGGCAGTCACGATGGGGCGGTACCCTTCCAGGAAGTCCTCGTATCCGTAGGCCGGATGGAAAGAACACACGACGATCGCACCGTCGTGCTTCAACGAGGCCTTCTCCTCAGCGGAGAGATCGCCGTGCGCCTTGCTGAACCACGACCGCGCAGCCAGCTCTTCGAGCGCCATGTCCGCCCAATAGGTTTTCCCCGTGCCTGGTGGCCCATACAGGATGACCTGCCGCTTGCGCTGCAACGCGGCGTGAACGCGCGCGGGGATGCCAGTGAGCGGCGTTGGCGCCGATGCCGCGCGTGTTGGCCGCACCGAGCTCGGCGGGGTCGCGCGTGAGGTGTGCCCCTCAAGAATATGTCGTTCGACTTCGATCAGGTTGGCCGCGTGCCTGCCGAGCTTGTGAAAGGTGGTGCGCAAACCCTCAGGCGTGGGCATGCGCCAGTCCGTGATGCTGAGCCAGTCGACCGGCCGGCGATGACCAAAGGGGCCGTCGTTCTCGCCGAAGAAGTAGTCGCCCTTGATGCGACCGACTCCGCAGACCTTCATCCCATCCATCGCCAGCACGATGTCGCGGTCTTGCGCGACGGCGACGAACTTGAAGACCTGCTCCGTGTTCTTGCCGACTTGGCTTGGGGAGGTGGGGAAGCGGTCGGCCATGAGCGTGCGCAGTCGAGTCTTGCTTGCGCCGTCCCAATGCACGTCAGAGAGATTGCCGAGCTCGGTCCATCCGATCGCCGCGAACCCTCCGTCACGCATTCGCGGCCATTCGCTGTGGTCGCCACTGGTCGTCCCGACGCGCCAGTAGACGTGTGGCGATCCGTGGCGATGATTCAGGACGGTGCCGAGCGTCGACACGTGCATGCCGAGTTGGCGTGCGACGCCGATGAACTTCTGTGCGTTGGCGTAGCGGCCGTCGAGTGGGGTTTTCAGAAGTTTGATCAGGTGGTATCGCTGGTAGTCGACCGCGTGGAAGTCATCCAGCACGGTTGGGTAGAGCAGGGCGAAGTACTTGTGGCCCCACGCTGTCTCTGCGACCTCGGGCGCCGCTGCCTCCATCCGCAGTTGCAGCTGGGCGTAGTCAGCTGGCGTGGACGACCGTGCGAAGTCTTCGAGAACCGCTGCGCCGGCCACCAGCTGCTTGCGCTGTTCGCGCGCGCGTTCGATCGCTTCTTCGAGGCTGAGCCGGACCTGCGCATTGGACGTACCGGTCATCCAGTAGCCGTTCTCCACGCTTTGGTAGATGCCGAACTTCAGTGCGCTGCCGCCGGCGATGCTGCCGAAGCTTGCAGACAGCTCCTCGTCGTCCTTGAACTCGAGCCAGTAGACGAGGCTGTCGTGTGTCTTCCGCTCATGGATCGTGAGCAGAAGGCGTTTCCCGTCGAGGCCGGCGAGCACTTCCGGTCCGAAGCGCTCGCGAAAGCGGCGGTAGCATGCGGCGAGCTCAGCGTCTGATAGGAGTGTTCCCTGCGCGCGCAGCTGCTCATGTTGTTGCTTGAGCTCGCGAGCGAGGACGTCGACTACGCCGGGTGGATCAGCCTCGGCGTCGCCAGCTTGGGGCTCGCCGTCGCTGTTCGCCTCGTCGGGCGCGGATGCCTGGATCTTCTTAGCGAGCTCGTATTCATCGATGGTGCCGGCAGCGGCTCCCTTTTCGGTGAGCGCCCAGAGACCGCGTTCCGGGTTCTCGATGA
>JADGRG010000122.1 GCA_017881145.1 Sandaracinaceae bacterium
CTTTGCCGACCGGCAGGAGCGTGATCGCGTGCGGCGCTGCGGCGGGCCCTTGCTTTTCGGCGGCCCGGTGCAACCGCCGCTCTTGGCTGCTGCGGTAGCGTCCGCTCGGCTGCATCTAGCGCCCGAGTTCGCAGGCTTGCAGCGTGAGCTCATCACCCGCATCGAACGCGTGAACGCCAAAGCGCGCGAGCTGGGGATCCCGCTCGCCAACCACGACGTCAGCCCCATCTTCTTCGTACCTTGTGGTCCAGCCGAACGGACCTATCCGATCATTCGCGGCTTGCGCGAGCGTGGCGTGTTCGTGTGTCTGGGAGCGTTCCCCGCCGTGCCGCATGGGCGTTCCGGTGTTCGCTTCACTGTCTCGGTGCACAACACCCTGGACGACGTGGATCACCTGCTGGGCGCGCTAGCGAGCGAGTTGCGTGTCCACGGCGTGGTCTGCGACCACTAAGGAAGGCCTGTGCTCAAGCGCGTCGAGGCGATCAAGAACCCCGAGCATCTCGGTCGTCTCTACAGCCCCTGGCCCAGAGTCAGTGCGTGACGGTGCGGGTCGATCAGCGCGCGCGGTGTATCAGGGCGTAGAGCGTTTCGGCGGCGTCGAGCATGCCGGGGCCGGCGTCGTCGAGCAGGTTGCCGTCGAGCTCAACTATCCCGTCCGCTGCGTGACAGGCGCGCAAGGTCGCGAGTCCTGAGCGCGAGCACAGGACTTGCCCCATGCCCTGCTTCGTGACGACGAGGTCGGGATCGAGGTTGAGAATCTGCTCGGTGCTGAGCTGCGGATAGCCCTGGAAGCGACCGATCGTAGCGTCGCGCAGTCCCGCAGCCGTGATCACGTCGTGGTAGCTAGTGTCGTCGCCTCCACCGAAGACGTCGTTGCCGTAGATGCTGAGATAGAGCGCCTGGGGTCGGTGCTCGCTTGGCACGCTCGCGGCAAGCGTCTTCATGCGGCGCTCGATGCGTTCGGCGAGCAGCTCACCGCGTTCCGGGTGACCGACCAGAGCGCCCACCGTGGTGAGGCCGGCTCGAAGCGTGGCGAGCCCGCGCATCTCGCCGAGATCGAACACGGCGATGCCGCTGGCACGCAAGCGCGCGATGTACACGGGATTGGTGTAGTGGTTGATGAAAAGCAGATCGGGCTTGAGGGTCAACACGGTCTCGAGATCGGTGAGCGAAGCCAGCGCCGCCTTGCCGCCATAGTGGAAGCCGGTGAGCGGGTTCTGCTGCGAACGTGCGGTGTAAGCGATCACGCGCTCTGGTCCGCAGATCTCGAAGAGCGCAGCATCGGCCAGCGTGCTGGCGGAGGCGATCCGCCGGTAGTCGGCGAATGGAACGACGACGCCGGTGGCATCGCGCAGACCGCGTTTGCCGTCTTCGGTTCGGGCTTCGCTGAGTGAGCTGCCTGCATGCGCGGGTTCGCGACGGGGCGTGGGTGTGCCTTCGCCAGAAAGTGTCGAGAGCCACACGCTCAGTGCCAGTGCGCCGAAGAGGCCCAGCACATTGACGAAAGTGGTGCGGCTCACGGCTCGGCCTCGGACGAAAGCCGGAAGCCGAGTGCGTCTGCTTCGACCAGGCGCACTGCGTAGACGTCTTGCACGTGCTTGGCCGTGACGACGTCGCGCATGTCTCCCGCTGCAACGCTGCGGCCGCCGTGCATGAGCAAGCCTTGGTCCGCGATGCGCCGCGCATCGTCGAGTTGGTGCAGGACGATGACGACGCAGCGCCCGTCGCGCGCCAAGGTTCGCAGGAGCGCAAAGAAGGAGAGCGCGTGGGCGATGTCGAGTGACGCCGTGGGTTCGTCGAGAAGCAGGACGTCTGCACCCGTCGCGAGCGCCCGCGCCAGGAGCACGCGCCGCTGTTCACCGTAGGAGAGCGCAGTGAATTCTCGGTCGGCGAGCTCATCGGCGCGGGTGATGGAGAGGGCATGCTGCACAGCGGCGTCGTCGGTAGGCGAGCCGCGTCCGAACCGACCACGGTGTGCGTAGCGACCTTGCGTCACGACCGTGCGCACGCGCATGCGGGAAGCCAGCAGCGAGCGCTGCGGCACGAAGGCGATGCGACTCGCGAGAGTCTTGCGCGGCAGCATGCCGATGTCTTGGTCACCGAGCGAGACGGTGCCCGAGTAAGGCAGCAGCCCAGCGACCGCGCGCAAGAGCGTGCTCTTGCCTGCGCCATTGGGGCCGAGCACCGCCAACACGCTGCCGCGTTCGACCTCGAAGCTGATGTGCTGCACGACCATGCGCGGTCCGCGGTGCACGCAGACGTCTGCGACGCGCAAGAGCGCAGGCGAGCTAGACATGCTCTTCCCCGCGGGCGACACGCAAGAGCAAGCTCAGAAACACCGGCGCGCCCAAGAGGCCCGTCACAACCCCAAGAGGAACCTCTGAGCGGGTGGGCAAGGCTCGGCTGACGACGTCGCAAACCACGACGAAAGCCCCTCCAGCCAGAGCTGCGGCCGGCACCAGCTTGCGGTGTTCGACACCCACGAAAGGGCGCAACGCATGCGGGACGATCAACCCGACAAAGCCGACGTTGCCACCGATCGAGACCGCCGCACCCGTGAGCACGGATGTCCACACCACGGTCCACACTCGCACCGCAGGCACATCCACGCCGAGGGACGCGGCCTCTTCTTCGCCGCTGAGCATCAGGTCGAGTGGGCGTCCCCAAAAGAACGCAGCTGCGATGCCGGCCAGCATGAGTGGAAAGCCGACCAACACCTGGTCGGCCCCCACGTTGCCGAGGCCACCGAGGACGAACGACACCATCGCGCGCCCGAGCTCCCAGGTTTCCTGGGCAAGGCTCATGATGAAGTCGCCGATGCTGAGCAGGAGTGAAGAGAGGATGAAGCCGACCAGCAAGAGCATCATCAAGTCTGTGTGACGTTTGGCGATGGCCAGAAGAATCAAGAGGGACGCAAACGAGCCGAGCAAACAGCCCAGTGGCATGAGCAACGCAGGACGAATCAGGCTCGGCGCGTGCCCCGCAAGCACCAGCTGAAACGCGACCAGCGCCGCCTGACCGCCCAGGCTTGCGCCAGCGGTGGTCCCGAGCACGGATGGGCTGGCCAGCGGGTTGCGAAACAGGCCCTGCACCAGCACGCCAGCGACTGCCAGGCCAGCACCGGTGAGAAACGCGGCCGCGACGCGCACAGCGCGCAATGAGAGAAGGGTCTCGCGCAGATGTGAGTCGTGCAGGCTGCCATGGCCCACGCCAAGCGCGATGAGTGAGACTGTCAGGGTTGCGGCACCGAGCACGAGATACGCGTGTCGCGCGCGTCGTGCATCGCGAGCGAGTCGGGTTTCGACTCTATTCGTGGTGGGGTCGACCATCGGGAACCGGCCTGGAACCGGGCGGGCAGCATAGCACCCGGCGTCGCTGCCCCAGCCTTGGCACTCGACATTTCCGACAGCCGGCGGAAGCCGGCAGCGCGTTTCGGCGTCAGGCCGTTTCGTCTTCGCGTCGACGAGGCACGAAGCCCGAACGCGGCGGGACCGAGGTCTTCATGCGCTGCAGCAGCGGGTGTGAGCTCCGGATGGCGACGGGCTGGGACTCACCCGGAGTCGTGCCGCGCTCGGGGAAGTCGAGCCAGTAGCGCGCGTGCTGGAACGGGTAGCTGGGCAGCGGAACCTTGCGTCGCTCGTAGGAGCTGTCAAACGCGTCAAAGTCGAGGCTGGCGCCGCGTACGTAGAGCTCCGCGAGTGTCTGCAGCAGCGTGTGATAGTCGCGGCCCGGCTCATCGAGCGTCGAGAGCCATGCGTGGTGCGGCATTGGCCGTGTCGCGCTAGTCAGATACGTGCTCTTGGCGCTGAGCTCGACATAGGCATCCGCCTTCTCTTCGAGCAGAGCGTTGATGCCGTCGTCTGTGTTGCCGACATGGTAAAGC
>JADGRG010000123.1 GCA_017881145.1 Sandaracinaceae bacterium
AGCGAACGCGTCGTACAGCTATGGCGACTTCGCCGGCATGCTCTCCGTGCGCGGTCATGCGGTGCCGCTCTGGGTTGGAATCGGGTGGGGCGTCATCCTCTACGGGGCGACCTGGACAGCGCAGCAACTGGAACAGCCCTGGTTTCTGCGCCCGCTCTCGGCTGCTCTGCTCGCCGTCAACATCGATCTCTCGCTCGATCCGATGGCACAGGAGCTCGGCTTCTGGACGTGGAAAGGCGCTGACGCCGCGAGCTATTACAGCGTTCCCTTCGACAACTTCCTGGGCTGGTTCGCCATCGTGGCCAGCTACGCGCTCTTTGTCCGCGGCATCTTCCGGCGCATCCAACCCGGTCGCTATGGCTCGGACTACTGGGTGCCGCCGCTCGGCGCGGTCTGCGCGCTCGGCCTGGTCTACCTCGCACACGGCAGCGTGGCATCGATCTACGCGCACTTCGGTGGGCAAGCCATGGTGTTTGCCATCGTCTTTTCGATCGCTTGTGCGAGCGCTTGGGGCTACGCATTGCATTCGCGCCGCGACCATCCCGGCGCGCTTTCGATCTTGGCCTTGCCCATCTATTACCATTGTATGCTACTGCTCATGCTGCTCTGCACCCGCGCGTTCGAGAAGCAGGCGCTCTCCACGCTGCTGGTGGTCATTCCGCTGAACCTCTTCGTCGGCTTCTTCGCCTACGCTTGGGTCTCGATGGAGCGCCTCTTCCCCATGCCCAAAGGCTCCCCGCCACCGGCACAGTGAGACCGATGGTTAGACAACACTTCAGACCATTCTGCTCAACCGGATCCCGGTTCATCCAGACCACGCGTTCGTCACGCTGCAGAACATCGGCACGGCGTTCTGTGCCTATCGAATCTACCGTCGCGCCGACCTGCTCGCCAGCGTTGCAGCGCACGGCTACGAGGTCGTCGACGAGTGGGAGAACATCGAGCATCGCTGCCTCTTGCCCTTCGATCCCGACTACTCCGTACCAAGCTACGCCGGGTTCTACCTGCGCAAGCTTGGAGCGCCGCGCTAGCGCGAGAACGCCAGGACCCAAGCTCCCTCGGTAGCTACCACGCGCTCTGCGTGAAGCAGACGAAAGCCGGGTGCCGTGCGCATGGCTCTTGCGAGTGGGCCTTCCGAGATGGTCCGTGGAGGGCCGGCGAGGTCGCCCCGGACATCGTCAGCATTCTCCCACTGCGTGTGCACCACCAGCACGCGCGAGGCGTCGAGCTTGCTCAAGGGGAAGGGCGCACCTTCTCCTGTCGCGCTGAGCGCGATGATGCGCGGCGGCCCGTCACCTTGGGCGATGGAATATTGCCGCAGGGTGGGGCCGAAATCGTAGACCAGCGGAAAGTAGGCCCCGCCGTAGGGGCCATCGTGCAGCACGGCCACCTCTGGTCCGAGCTCGCGCACCAGCGCTGCGATCCGGCGATGTGAGCTGTGAGCGAAGGCTGTGCCGTGGGTCTCGATCACCGTAGCCGCATACGCGGCAGCAGCCACCAGCGAGAGTAGCAGCAGCGGCACCACCCGCTGCGCGGCCGGCCAGCGTACCAGCGTTGCCGCCGAGAGCAGCACGCAGAAGCCCGGTACCACCCACAGGTTGTAGCTCGGAGAAAGCGCGTTGAAACCGCGCGCCAAAGCTCCCCCGAGCACGCTTGCAAAGAGGCCCAGCAAGAGCGCGAGCGCGAGTGCACGGACCGCGCCGGCCTTGTCTAGTCTTGGCGCAAGAGCGAGGGCCAGGAGCCCGCCGCAGCCGAGGGCTGCCAGTGCCACCGCGAGCTGGCTCGTGGCCAGTGCGGGATGGCCGTAGAGCCGGTAGAGGAGCTTCGCGAAGTCGCGCACGCTGCGCTCGTGCACGGTGGGTGTGGCCGACATGTCGACCGAGGAGACGATGAAGGGCAAAAGGCCGATGGCCAGCACGCCCGTTGCCACAGCAGCGATCCAGACGGGACGTTGTCTCCCTTCTTGCATGAAGAGTGTGAGCAAGCAGGACGACCAGAGCCCGAAAGCCAGCACGACGCCGAAGAAGTGCGTGTAGATAGCCGAGAGCAAGCAGGCAGAAAGCAGAGCGGCCCAGCGTGTTCGATAGGTGCGGGGCTCGGAGACCACGCGCAGGAAGGCGTAGAAGCTGGCTGCCGCCGTGAGCAGCAAGAGCGGATAGGCACGAATCTCTACGCCCGTGATGATCACGTTCGGCGAAAGTGCGAACGCAAGGCCTGCGATCAGCGAACCGAAGCGTCCGCTGAGCAGCGCCGCGGTTCTCGCCACGATGAACGCGGCACAAGCGACCAGCGCCACACTATGCCAACGCATCGACGTCTCGGTGAGACCGAAGAGCTGTGCCCAGGCGCCGCCGAGCAAGTAGCTCAGCGGTGGCATGCGGTCGCCAGGCACGCCGAAGCGGCCACGGTCCACACCGACCAGCCAACGCAGCAGCTCCGCTGGTCCGAGCGTGAGGCCCTTGAGCTGGGTCGTCTCGTCGACCCAAAGGCATTGCTGGTGCAGAAAGCCGCCCGAGAGGAGCACGACCAGGAGCGCTGCCAAGAGCGCGGGCGCGTAGTCGATCAGGCCCGGAAGCGAGAACGCAGGCAGCGCGGCACGGCCCTGCGGCGAGGACGCTTTGGTTGCGGTCGAGATCGAGTGGGGTGACTCGGACACGGAGACTTTCTGCAAGAACGGTTGCGGCACTATAAAGGGATGCAAGACCAGGTGCTCGAAGAAA
>JADGRG010000124.1 GCA_017881145.1 Sandaracinaceae bacterium
CGATACGTGAGGCCCGTGAAGCGCCGGCCGTAGGCTTCCCAGAGATGGCTGGTGCCGTCTGCCGAAAGCGGCGGCAGAAGCTCAGCCAGGACTTGGTCGCGGAAATCGCTGCGGCGCGTCGCGATGAAGAGAAAGCGCACGTAGGAGATCAGCGAGCCGAGGCGCTCCGGCGAGCGGCGACAATCGGGGTGCATGACCAGGCCGCCGATTTCGGTCGGGCCGTCGTAGCTGTAGCGCGTGGTGAGCACGCGGTGGATGAAGTGGCGGTCGAGCGTCGCGCTGTATTTCTCTTCGCTGCGGACTTCCAAGTAGATGTACGGCGCCGAGCGGCGGCCGAGCTGCGCGATGATCATCGAGGTGCCGATGGCGCGCTGCAGCGAAGCATCCCAGAGCACGAAGATGTATTCGCGCTTCTTCGGGTCGCGGATCTCACCGCTGAAGGAGCGCTCGGAGACTTCCAGCAGCTCTTTGATGGCGACCGGGTCGTCCGGCAGGTTGACGGTGTTCAGGTGGCGAGCGAGCTCGCAGATATCGACCAGATGCTCGGCGGTCCCGGCACGTATCTCGTACCTGTCCAACTTGAGCTCCGTTCTCAGTTCGGCTCCGGGCAACCTACGCAGAAAGGCGAGCACGTTTTCGATGCGCCCGATGCGTTCGACTCACCGACTTTTCATTCTAGCAGAGCCGCAGCAAAGCACGGCGACGTAGTAAGCTCGCGCGCATGCGGGCTGTCGCACAACGTGTGGAAAGCGCAGCGGTCAGGGTCGGCGACGAGACCGTCGGCCGCATCGACAAAGGTGTGCTCGTCTACCTAGGTGCCGGCAAGCGCGACACGGAACGCGACGCTGCGTTCATGGCCGACAAGCTGGCGACGCTGCGCATTTTCGAAGACGCAGCCGGGAAGATGGCGCTCTGCGTCAGCGAGGTGAGCGGCGAGGTGCTGGTGGTGTCGCAGTTCACGCTTTACGGCGACGTGCGCAACGGTCGCAGACCGTCGTTCGGCGAGGCCGCTCCCCCCGAGCTCGCCGTGCGGCTCTACGAACAGGTCTGTGGCCACCTGGCTGAGCGCGGGCTGCGCGTGGCAACCGGGCGGTTCCGGGCGATGATGCGAGTGAGCGCGGTCGTAGACGGCCCTGTGACAATTCTGATCGACAGCGAGAAGGCGTTCTGACGTGACCGACAAACCCACCATCGGCCTCACCGGCGGCATCGCTTCCGGCAAGAGCAGCGTGGCCAGACTCTTCGCGGAGCTCGGCGTGGCGGTGGTCGACGCCGACGCGCTGGCGAGGGAGGTCGTGGCCAAAGGCAGCTCCGGGCTTGCCGAGGTGGTGGCTAGCTTCGGCGGCGAAGTGCTTGCAGCTGATGGCGGCCTTCATCGCGAGCGACTTGGATCCATCGTGTTCCGCGATCCCGCAGCGCGTCTGCGACTCAATGCCATCACGCACCCGCGCATCGCGCAGCTCAGCGCTGACCGCATTCTGCAGGCGCACACCGGCGCTGCACCCTATGTACTCTATGAAGCGGCGCTCTTGGTCGAGACCGGCGCACAAAAAGGCATGGACGCGCTGGTGGTGGTCGCGGCGGATGCGGAGCTGCAGGTGAAGCGCCTCATGCAGCGGGACGGCTGGTCGGAAAGCGACGCGCGCGCACGCATCGCGGCTCAGCTGCCACTGGCAGACAAGGTCGCCGTCGCCGACTACGTGATCCACAACGATGGTGAGCTCGACGCGTTGCGTGCACGCTGCGCCGAAGTGCACCGCGAGATCTTGCAGCGTTTTGGCCCGCGCGCGGCTTGAGAGGACGTCATGGCAAACGGACAAAAAGCGGTGCTCCTGACGGGATTTCCTTCGACTTTCCTGGCGAGAAAGCTACTGACGCGGCTGCTCTCACTAGAGCCGCGCACGGCGGTGAAGTGCCTGGTTCCCGAGAGCTCGCTCGACAAAGCACACGAGCTCGTCTCAGCCATGTCTGCGCCCGAACGCGCGCGCATCGAGCTCGTGAAAGGTGACACCGCGGCGATGGACTTCGGTATGGCGGGGCCGAGGTTCCTTGCACTCGCTCGCTCGACCACGGTGGTGCATCACTGCGCGGCCGCGCTGCACGCGGGGCTGAGCCGGGAAGGCATCGAGCGCATCAACGTCGGCGGCGCTGGGGAAGTGTTGGACCTCGCGCTCGCGAGCGAGGGGCACATCGAACGCGTGGTGCACTGGTCCACGGCGCTGGTTTCGGGACGGCGCTCCGGACATGTCTCGGAGAGGGAGCTGGTTCGGCCGGCAAGCTTCAGCAGCGCGGTGGAAGAGACCCGCTTTCGCGCCGAGGCCTTGATGCGCGATGCCATGGGGCAGCTGCCGATCACGATTCTGCGACCCGCCATCATCATCGGCGATTCCAAGACGGGCGAGATCGACCGCATGGACGGGCCCTATCTACTCATCTTGCTGATGCTCAGCTCACCGGTCGATCTGCGCGTGCCACTGCCGGGTCGCGGCGATCAGCCCTTGCACCTGGTGCCCATCGACTACGTGGTGGAGGCCGGACTCGCCATCGCCAACGATCCGCGCGGCAAGGGGCGAACGTTTCACCTGGTCGACGACAACCCACTGACGGTGCGCCGCGTCTTCGAGTTGATAGCCGAGCGCGCTGGCAGACCGCGTTCGGTGGGAAGCCTGCCCACTACGCTCGCGACGGCGTTGCTGCGCACGCCGGGCCTGGAGCGCTTCAGCCAGATTCCACGAACCTTCCTGGAGCAACTCGCGACGGAGGTCGTCTACGACTCGCGCAACACCCGCGAAGTGCTGGCGGGCACCGGCATCGAGTGTGCAAACGCGGCCAGCTATCTCAAGGTGATGGTCGAGCACGTGCGCGGCGAGCAACAGAAGCGCAGCCAGGCGGCAAGCTCACGTCGCCGTGCCGACACCGACGAGCTGGAAGACCCACTCGATCATTGAGAGGGGTTCGACGCTCGACCTCTGGCCGCGGCAGACGCGCACCGCTTGCTCGAATCGCGAGCCAAGAGCGGCAAGCTCGTGCTCGTTCCGTAATGCTTACGTAAGAGCTTCGCGCAGTGACGCAGCGCCGTTTCCGCCGTTTCCGCGCCGCAGCGGGGCAGCGAGCTCACTTCCCGGCGAGGGTCATGCTGCTGATGCGAAAGGTGGGTGTGCAGACCGACGTGCGGAGATCCTGGTCGTTGGCGATGGCGTCGATGCGTTTGAGCATCTCGTCGAGGTTGAGCGAGATCGTGACTTCCGAAACCGGAAACACCTTCTGGCCACGCTCAATCCAAAAGCCGGAAGCTCCGCGCGAGAAGTCGCCGGTCACGGCGTTGAAGCCGAAACCCATCATGTCGGTGACGTAGAGCGCTCGCTCGGTGTTCTCGAGCAGCTCGGCAGGCGTCTGTTCGCCCGGCTGCAGGATGAAATTCGTGCTCGAAGCGCCGACCCCACCGCCGCTGCCGCGAGATGCATTGCCGGTGCTGGCTTTGCCGAGCTTCTTGGCGCTGTAGGTGTCGAGGATGAAGGTCTTGAGCACGCCCCTGTCCACCACCACGTTGCGCCGGGCCAGCAAGCCCTCGCCGTCGAAAGCGCGCGAGCCGGGGCCGCGTGGGATCAGGGGATCGTCGATGACGGTGACCAGAGGGCTTGCCACGAGCTTGCCCTCGCGCTCGGCCAAGTAGCTGGCCTTGCGCCAGATGGCGCCCCCGTTCACGCAGCTCGCTAGCAGGCCAAGAATCGAGCGGCCCGAGTCGGGATCGAAGATCACAGGAACTTCTTGCGAGTCGAGCTTGCGCGGACCGAGCTTGTCGAGTGTGCGCTTGGCGGCTTCGAGGCCCACGGCCTCAGGAGTCTCGAGGTCGGCGATGTGGCGGCGCGCAGAGTAGTGGTAGCCGCTGCGCTTCTTGCCGTCCTGGTCATCGGCCACCGGATGCACGGCGATCGACGCATAGGTGCCGCGCACACTGCCGCAGAAGCCGCCGCTGGTCACCAAGGCCGATGCGCCCGACTGACGAGAGAGCGTGGCGCCTTCGCTGTTCGTGAGGCGCTTGTCCGACCGGAGCGCCGCATGCTCGGCGCGCTTGGCCATGTCGAGAGCGCGAGCCGCGTCGATCTGATCGATCGCGGGATCGAAGAGGTCGAGGTCTTTGTGCTCGCTCAGCTTGGAGAGCAGCGAGGGCGCGGGCGGCCCCGCGAAAGTATCGGGCTGCGAAAGCTTGGCCAGCTCCAGCGCATCCTCGATGAAGCGCGCCAGCCCAGCCTCGGTGAGATCGCTCGTGTAAGTGACGGCAACCTGCTGACCGCGCATCACCCGCAGCCCGAGCGACTTGGAACCTGCCTCTTCGACCAGCTCGGGCTCGCCCATGCGAACCTTGACTGAAAGGTGTGTGCCTTCGCTGACGGCAGCTTCGGCCACGTCCGCGCCTGCTCGACGCGCGCGATCCACGACCTGTGCGCCGAGCTCGATAAGCTTTTTTGTGTCGTAATCCGCCATGAGGTGGCCTTCTAAAGCCGAGAGCCGCAGGCTGCTCGGCGGGTATGTTATCAAGCCCCGAGCTGCGTGCCGCCCACGGTCAGCGAAGCGATCTTGATGGTGGGACAGCCGACGCCGACCGGCACCGATTGTCCGTCTTTGCCGCAGGTCCAGATGCCGTCGGAGGTCTCGACGTCGTTGCCGAGCATGCTCACCTTGCACATGACATCCGGCCCGTTGCCGATCAGGTTCACGCCCTTGAGCGGCGCGGTGATCTTGCCGTCTTCGATCAGGTAGCTCTCGGTGAGTGAAAATACGAAGTCGCCGTTGCCGATGTCGACCTGTCCACCGCCGAATTTACGTGCGTAGACGCCCTTCTTGACGCTGCGGATGATCTCTTCCGGATCGTGCGGTCCTGCCAGCAAGAGGGTGTTCGTCATGCGCGGCAGAGGGTGCGACTGAAAGCTTTCGCGCCGGCCGTTACCGGTGGGTACGGTCTTGAAGTGCTTGGCCGAGTGCTGGTCGTGCATGTAGCCGACGAGCTGGCCCTTCTCGATCAGGACGGCGCTCTGCGGCGTGTTGCCTTCGTCGTCCACGTTGATGCTGCCGCGGGAGCTCATCAGCGTGGCGTCGTCGACGACGGTGCAGAGGTCGCTGGCCACGCGCTCGCCGATGCGACCGCTGTAGTTACTGGTGCCCTTGCGGTTGAAGTCGGCTTCGAGGCCGTGACCCACCGCTTCGTGCAGCAGGATGCCGCTGTCGCCCGGTGCGAGCACGACTTCCATGGTGCCAGCCGGACAATCGCGCGCGTCCAGCATGCAGAGCGCGTGCCGCACGGCTTCCTTGGCGTGTGACTCGGGTGAGTGCTGCGCAAAATAGTCGAGCGACATGCGACCGCCGCCGCCCGAGGAACCCGACTGGCGCTTGCCCTTCTCTTCCGCGATCACGCGAACCGAGAAACGGATCATCGGCTGGCGATCGTGAGCAAGCTTGCCGCTACTGGTGGCGACCAGAAGCTCGCGCACCTCTTCATTGAGCGAGGCCTCGACCCGAATCACGCGCGGATCGGCGGCACGCGCCGCGCGATCGGCCCGCAGCAAGAGCTCGCGCTTCTCTTCGCCGGAGACGTCGAGCGACAAGTCCTGCGCCTGGTAGCGCTTCTGCACGCCGGGAACTTCGAAGGTTTCCGGCACCGGAGCGCCGCCGCCAGCTGCAATCTGCGCGGCAGTCTTGGCAGCGCGCTGCATGGCTTCGGGCGTGAATTCCTGCACGTAAGCGTAGCCAGTCGCGTCGCCCTTCATGACGCGAACCCCCAGCCCCATGCTCACGGAGCGTCCCGCCGCCTTCAGAATGCCTTCTTCGAGCGAGTAGCTACCCGCGACGTTGTATTCGAAGAAGAGATCCGCGTACTGCCCACCTTGCGAAAGCGCAGTGCGCAGCAGCTTCTGCGCGGTCTCGGTGTCGACCGGCGCTGTGCCTTCAGGTCCAAACGGTGCGTGATAGCGACTCTGCGTGGTCATGCAGGCAGCAATCTAATGCCGCAAACGGGCGGCCGCTAGTGGCGGGGGGAATTCGGGCAGGGCGATCGAGCGAGTTCGCTGCCGGAGCGTTATCGCGGGGGATGGCTTGGCGCGCGGGGGATGCGCTGTGGGCCCGACACGGGCGCCTTCAGGGCGCGCGACCGGCCATGAGGTGACCTGACGACCTCATATGCCGATGAGTGCAGTGCGCTGGACTTGGTGCCGGCGCGCGCTCGGATGGACAATGCAGAGCGGGCCCGCAGCGCATCCCCCACGCGCCAGCGGCGTCACCGAAGGCGACGCTCAACCAGTTCTTGCAGCTGACGGCGGCGTGAATGGCATGTTGAAGAAGCGAAGCGTTGGAGCGATCGACAACACGCCGCGCTGATGCAGCACCGCGCAGCGCGAAGGCTACCATGTGGCCGCAGCGGTCTGCAGGTCCGCGATCGGACGAGAAACGGCTCACCACTGATCTCGCCGTGGTCGAGATGCGCAACGACGTGTTGGTGCTGGAGTTTTGATCCGTTCGCGATCTCGCGCCTGAAGCGCTGCCTCACGTTCGCGAAGCGAGTTGGCTCTACGAGGTCCGGCCGCGGGTTCAGCACCTTGACAGCAACCAACGGACCGCCTGCCGTCGCCACAGCTTCCCACACGTGACCAACCGCACCGCGACCAATCTCGCGAACAAGGCGATACGTGGCCTGCGTCCCTGCGAGAATGTAGTGTTTCGTCAGCACCAGCGTGGAGGGATTCACCTGCGTAAGAGCGCGATCGACCTCCTGTTCTCGAAGCGCGGCGCCTGCCCGAACGACGCGAAACTCTCCGCTCGGAAGCCGCTGAATGAACGGCGACAGCTTGTTCTTCCCAGCGCGACCTCGCGGTACGCGCTGATCCCACGATCGCCGTAGTTGTGGACCAGATAGCTGGCGATCAGGTTCGCGTACTCGCTGCCGGTCATGTCGCCCCACCAGTCACTCCGCACCTGCGAGTAGCAGCTGCTCCGCGTGGGCACCGCTATCGTGTGCGTGCGTTTGCGTCCGCCCTTCGCGCGCGCCCTCAGCAAGCAGTCGGCCGCCGGCGATTGTCACGGCTTCGGCGCAGAGATCATTGCCGAGAAAGTTGCGACCGCGTCTAACGCTGGCGACGCCGACCGAGCCGGATCCCATGAACGGATCGACGACCATCTCGCCCAGCTGTGAGCTTTGCTGCACGAGGACCTCGCTCACCTCGACGGGTTTCTCTGTCGGGTAGCCGCCATGAATGCGTGGCGCCTCAATGATGTCGGGGATCCCGAGGTCGTTGAGCTTCCGCTTGCCCTTCTCGAAGAAGAGGATGAGCTCGTAGCGCGCGCGGTAGTGGTAGCCCATCCCGATGCGCTTCTTGTCCCAGACGATCGGCTTCCAAAACTTGAAGCCCACTTTCTCAGCGATGGGCTTCGCTGCGAACATCGTCTCGGCGTCGCAGTACAGGTAGAAGTGCGTGTCCTTCTTCAGGACGCGCCACACTTCGCCGAACAGTTCCTCAAATCGGCTGTTGGGGAAGATGTCGAACCAGTCGTTGCTGGATGCCTTGCTGTGCTTCAGGCGCGTGGTTGTGCCGATCGCCCGGTGCTTCTCCAGCGACTCGTAGGGCGGATCCGTGGCTACCAGGTCCACCGAGCCGGACGGCAGCGCGCGCAGCCAGGTCACCGCATCGGAACAAGCCAAACGAAATTCTGGAGCGCTGATCATCAATCACCTGTACGCATGTACAGGACAATACCGTCCCGCTGCGCTCGTGGCTAGGGTTCGTACCATCGCCGGCGTCCCATCGGAACAGCTGTCGTGGTCAGCCGGCACGAAGACCCAGCTACTCCGTTGACATCGCTCATCATTTACTTGTTTTGTTCTAGCCGGAGGCCCCGACCATCTACCCCGCCACCGTCCCGGCGCGATCGCTGGACGCCACCACGCAGCCGCCCCCATCGCGCTTCCACCACTGCGTTCGAGCCGTCGCTCGCCAGGTAGGTGTAGCGCTCGGTGCTGGCCGTAGCAGCGTGACCGAGTGGCGCGGCGACGCGCTGCTTGCCCGAAGGAGCACGGGCGTTAGCTACTACTCGCCAAGGCTCGATCTCGAGGTCCCCAAGAACGACTACGAAGCAGACAACGTAAGCATGTCGCCTCAGCGCACCGGGGTCACTGGCCACTCCCGATCAAGCAACGCGAGCGCCGGAAACCGCCGGTGGCGGCGCGTCGATTGGTCGACGCGACTGTTCCCTCTGCTGAGCCACATTGGCGTCGGCCCCAATCACCCTAACTGGCCGCTCAAGGGGTTCGTGCGACGCCAATCCGGTCAAACGGCAGGCTATACCAGGAGCCAGCGTGTGCATCGCCTGCGCTGCTCTGTACGTCCCGTCGAAGAGGTCCCTCGACGGAGCGCGCGTGCGGGATGCGCTGCGGGCCTGCTCCACATTGTCGAGCCGAGCGCGCGCCGGCACCGAGTCCAGCGCACTGCACTCATTGGCATATCTCGGTGTCAGCCGCCCCATGGCCGGTCGCGCGCCCTGAAGGCGCCTCCGTCGGGCCCGCGGCGCATCCCGCGCGCGCGACGCCGACCCGCTCAGCCCCGCAGAAAGCTCACCACCGTCTGTGCCACGCGCAAGAGGCGCTCGCGGCCAAGCTCGGCGAAAATCGGCAACGCGAGTGCCTCGGCGCAGGCGCGC
>JADGRG010000125.1 GCA_017881145.1 Sandaracinaceae bacterium
GAGATCGGGGTCGAAGACCCGACCGAGCAACTCTTTCATCAGGTCCGAAGTCTTGGGCGTGAGCTCCGAAGGCTTGATCATCACGCGATTGCCCGCGGCGAGCGCGGCCGCAAGCGGTCCGAGCGCCAGCGACACCGGGTAGTTCCAGGGAGAGATCACGCCCACCACGCCGAGCGGCTGCGGATGAACCTTGGCGCGACCCGGCTGAAAGCTCAGCGCCACGTGACGCGAACGGGGCTTCATCCAACCCTTCAAGTGAGTGCGTGCGTACTTGATGCCGGCGACCAGCGTGTAGATCTCGGCGGTCTCCGTCTCATGAAAAAAGCGACACGAAAAGTCCTCCGAGATGGCCTTGGCGATGCGGCCCTGCTCGTGGCGCACCAGGTCGAGCAGCTTCTGCAAGCGATCCATGCGCTGCTCGTAGCTCGGGTTCGGCTCGCGCCGATAAGCGGCTTTCATGCGCTCGAACGAGTGGCGCAGATCCGAGGTAACGGGAACAGCATCGGAGTGCCGCTCGCGGGAGGAAGCATCGACGGCAGGGGCGAGCTGTGGCATCGGAAGACCTCTGTCTTTGGGGTGGGTGCTTTGCTGCGGTCGGCAGTGTGCCACGAATCAGCACCGCAATTCCCACCGCGATGCCCGCCCATGACACTCCCGGGGTTGGAGCAGACGTGTAGAACACTGCAGGGTGCTAACCAGCCCCGAGGCAGCTTGCGGCTGGCGCCGGCCGCAGGCTTTGACGATTTACTCTGGGTTTCCGGGCACTTTTTGGCAGACTGCGAGGGGTGATGCGCCGCAACCGGGCGTGGCTCGACACGGCCCAGGCTCGGCAGCATCCATCGACTCTCGAAAAAGGACCCACCCTCTCATGGCTCTCATTGCAAGCGCTGAGCTCAACATCACCGTTCCGATCCAGACGGCGTTTGCACGCTTCATCGACTTCTCCACCTGGGATCAGTGGATGCCGCGGGGCTTTCGTCCGATCTCGGGACCAGCCCGCCAGCTCCGCGAAGGCGACCACTTCAGCATGGCGCTGGGCGGCGGTCGTGGCCTGCCGTCTGCGCTCACGGTGATTCGCTTGCGTCCAAATCGCGAGATCTGCTGGAAGGGAGGCATCCCGAACCTGCTGGTCGGCGAGCATTCGTTCTTCTTCAACGACGAGGGACGCACTACCCGCATCCGCTCCGAGGAGCCGTTCACAGGCATGCTGACGTGGGGCCCGCTCGGCACGCTCCTGCAGCGCCAGGCTGAACAGGCAGTCGAGCACACGCTGGCCAGCTTCGCGGCCTACCTCGCCAAGCAACCTTAGCGGCGGGGCGCGCGGGGGATGAGTCAGCTCAGGGCTTGGGGTAGGTCAAGATCATGCCGGACGAGTCGATGGTGGCGAGCACGATCAAGTTGCCTGTGACGGCAATGAGCGGACGCTTCAGTTTGTTCGAAGAAAGAAGGGTTCGCGAGGTACCGGGTGTCTTGTCGGTTACGACCAGGAACGCGACCTCGTCGTTGTTGCCCGTCGTGTAGGTCCAGTAGAGCTTGTCGTTGTCGATCGCGAGCCCGCCGATGCCCTGACCACCCTCTTCTAGCGCCAGCCTCGTGACGTCGCCTCCACTGAGCGATATGGAATAGAGCACCGTGCTGTACCCGCCGGTTGTGGTGGTGCTGGTGGCCAGGCCACCCCAGTACGCGGTCGCGCCGTCTAGCACCAAGAACTCCGAGGGTTGAAGCGCAGGGGACGGAATCGTCACCAGGTTGTTGAGGTTCTTCCCGTCCTTGTCCGCACAGCGGAACCCCAGGTCGGTGAACCAACAGATGTGCGTCGCATTGGCAGCGATGTTGCGCGACCATACCGATTCCGTACTCGTCAGTAGCGGCTCAGCTCCGGCGGAGCCGTCTTTGCGCATCCGATAGACGATGCTGCCAGACGAGGCGGCAACCTCAGTCCAGTAGAGGTAGGTGTCATCGAGCGCGAGGCGCCCCTTAAAATTGGGACGTGTGACAAGAGGCGTGGCAGCTCCGCCGCTCAAGGCGACGGTCTCGATCACAGGCACAGCTTGACCCGTGACGAAGTACGCGTTGGTGGAGTCGACGGCGAGCTCGGCCGGGCGTTCGAGTCCCGGCACCAGCACCTCGGCAGTGCCGCCAGTCAGCGCCACACGAGCCACGGTCCCGTCTTTGCGCCAATTGCCGAGCGGGTCCTGCGTGCCGAATGTCGTCCAGTAAGCGTAGGTGGAGTCGACCGCCAAGTCACTGATGGACGCCTGGCCGCTGGCCAGCACGGTCGTGCAGATGCCCGAGCCGCAGGGTGCGCCGGTACCACAGGCGTTCCCGCAAGCACCGCAGGCATTTGAATCGCTGCTCAAGTCTGCTTCGCAGCCGTTGGCTGCATTGGCGTCACAATCGCCGAAGCCACTGTCGCAAGTGATGATGCAGGCGTTGCACTGCGCATGCAGCGCGGGTCCGTCGCAGCTTTCGCCAGCTTGGACAATTCCATCACCGCATCTCGGCACGGCTGCGTCCGCCGCTGGCGACGGCAATGCCGCATCCGACCTCCGCACCTGCGCGTCCTTCTGCACGCCAGCGTCGGTCTGAGATGCGTGCGCAACCACGCAGATCGCACCTGCAGCCGAGGCCAGGCTCGCCTCGCATCGACCACCCTGAGCCACCTGGCTGATGGGTTTGCATTCGGCGGCACTCCCTACACCGCTGCAGCTTGTGTCGTTCGTGCAGGCCTTGGTGCATGCTCCGCAGGTGCAGCTGAGCGTGCTGCCACAGTCCTTGCTCGTGGCGCAGGGCTTGAGCCAGTTGGTGTTCTTGTCGGGGTCCGGCAGCACCGCTTTGGCGCACGCGCCGAAGCTGAGCAGGGTGGTGAGGAGCGCGAGCCGAGCGGTGAGGCGTCTTCCGTTGGATAGGTTAAGCAACATGTCCATCCTCCATTATGACGGCATCGGCTTCGGGCCCGACGACGTTCTGCCCAAAGTAAAAGGTCACTTCCGTAAGCTTGTCGGGATCGAGCGGGTGCATGCGGTTGTGCTCGGTGACGCGGTCCCAGAGCGCGTTGACGTCGGCTCGAACACGCCCTAGCAGGCCTAACACTTCTCGCTCGAAGGGATGCCCCGGGTCGAGACTGAAGGCTATCGTGCTACCGCCGATCAGGTCAGTGTGCAGCGAGCGCGTGCCGCCCTGCCGGAGCTTCGCTCCGATGGCAGTCGCCACGGCGGAAAAGTGGTCGAGCACGGCAGCCTCCCAGCCCTGCTCGGCGCCCACCGGAATGCTGAGCTTGGAGCAGGTCAACCACGTTTCGTGGTCGCTCACGCTCTGCTCGATGCGGCCGTCCGCGAGCAGCGCAGCGATGGCTTGCTCGCGCAGCGTATCCGGATAGGGCAGCTCGCTCACGAGCTGCCTTGCTGCGACACGTCGGTGCTCGTAGATGGCGAGCCACACGAAGCTCGTGACCGCGTCGAGCTCGCCTTCGCCGGCCAGCGCCGCACGCGCCTCCGCACTCGACACGCTGTAATAGGTGCTGCCGCCTCGACCCGTCGCCGAGAGCAACCCGCTGCCGATCAGGTCCTTGAGCACTGCGGCCACGTCGAGCGCGTCGTCGCGCCGGAAGTGACTTTCGATCTGCTGCCGGGTGACACCGCCCTGGGCCCGCACGTGCTCCAGCACCGCGCTCCAGAGCGTCTGGTCTGCGTGCGTCTTGCTCTCGGCCAGGCGCTGCATCTTCTTCTGGTAGGAGCGCAGCGCCAGCCCGAACATATCGGCCGCCACCTTGCGCGACACGCCCTGCGCCTCAATCTCGCTGGCCAGGTCGAAGAACACCTGATCGGCGACCTTGGCCAGCGGCGCTCGGATGCCGGCCACGGTCGAGAGCTGAGCGATCAGCACCGTGGTCTGGCGCACGATGGCATCGACGAGTTGGCGAGTTTCCATACCAGCCAGTCTGAGGGCGGCCGCTCTTGCGGACCAGATGGAAGAAAGTTCATCGGTAGCGCTGCGAGCAACTGGGTCGTGCTCGTCGATCGGGCCTTTGGAGCAAGCCCCGCTTCCGGCCTGCACAGCTGCGCGGAGACATCGTGTATCATCGCGCTCGTGCTCCGACGCACCGGCACCTGCGCTTGCCTCGCCCTTTGCCTCAGCGCCGTGGCCGTCGTCGCGCGGGCCCAGGACGTGCGTGACGTAGTGCGTGGGCACTTGGCCAACGAGCTGGAAGACCAACCAGCGAAGACCCAACCGGCTACAGCGCCGGCTTCACCGCCGAGCACCGACGCCGAGCCCGCGCCGCCACCTGCAAGCGAGCCAGCCGCGCCTCCGAGCGGCGAGAGCGCTCCACCACCCGGCGGCGTTGCCTTCACGCTCTCCACGGACGGTCCGAAATACACTGGACCTTCGCTGCCGCAGCGCGTGTTCGGTCGGCAGTTCGAGATCGATCTGAAGCTCGGCGCGGGTTATCGCGGCTGGCAGCCGCAGCAGTATCCGACGGTGAAGGTGGCAGCTGGCAGCTACTACGTGTGGACCATCGACGTGCGCGCCCGGATCATGCGCTGGCTGATCTTGCGCCGCGGCTACTACGAATCCAACGAGCTATCCGGCCCACGCACCAACGAAGCGGCGGTCGCGACGCAGGTCGGCGAATACGTCCCCAAGGCCGCGTGGGTGCTGGGCGTGCTCGGCTTTCCCATCACCGAGGTCTGGGAGCCGATCATCCGCTACGAAAGCCGAGCGTTTCGCACCTCGGCTCAGCCTAGCGAGCCGGTCTGCGTCGTGAACGACAAGGTCGCGGGCGATCTCGCGAGCTGCCCGCGCTCCACCACCAAGCTGAACATGATCTCGGGCTTCGAGACCTTCGTCTTGGGCGTGCGCTACGACAAATCGAAGGACCACAGCCCCGGGGTCACCACGCGCACCGAGCCAGTGCCGCCCATGACCTTCGGCATCGGCCTGATGTCGTACCGCAAGCCCTATCAAGTCACGGTCGGACAGAACACGCTCAAGGAATACCTCTTCGATGGCCGCTTCAAAGGAGGGGGCCTGGCCTTCGCCACGGATGTCGGCGGTGGGGTGTACCGGCTCTTTCTGGATCTCGACATGCAGGTCGGGCTGGGCCAGGTCAACCTCACCAAGAACCTCACGCTCAACTCCCTCGCGCCCGAGGACTGGCTGATCGGCTACCTGCAAGGCAACGTCACCGTCGGCTACAACCTACCCATCTGGCGCGCGGCGCCGACCTTGATGTTCGTGCCTCAGGGAACCATCGGCGGCGCCAGCTTCTACTTCTTCAAGCCGAACCAGAAAGCGAGCGACCAGAGCGACGCCAAGAGCCTCAACTGGGATCTGCTCTGGTCGGTGCACGCGCAACTCGTGCTCTCGCTCTGAGCGCAAACGGGCCGATCGCTATCGACCTTGCAGCCCATCCATTCGGCTTGCATATCCGGGTCCGCGCGGGCACCTTCTGGCTCCTTTCAGAGAAGGAATCTCCATGCCCGCTCGGTCCAGCTCGTTCTCATTCGCCGCCCGCCTGATCACCTTGATCTTCTTGCTCGCAGCCATCAGCTGCGTTGCGCTGGGCTGCGCCGGCACGACGCAGAAGCCTGCGGAAAAGCCCTCGGCAGCGAGCGCGGAGAACGATGGCAAGCTCGGCCCTGAGTGCCAGCATTTCGCGAGCGCGCTCTGCGATGCGCTCGGGAGCGACTCCGAGGACTGCGCCTCGCTGCGCAACGTCGGACAATGGTTGCCCCCGAAGGCCTGCACGGCTGCAGCCGCCGATCTGCCCGTGGCGCTGGCTCGCGTGAACCAGCTGCGTAAGGACTGCGATGCGCTTGCGCAAAAGCTCTGTGCCGAGCTGGGCGACAAAACGGCCACCTGTGCGGAGATCACCCGCGACATGCCGCAAGTGCCAGCGGGGCGTTGCAAGCCGTTGCTCGCGCACTACCCCGAGATCGTCGCCCAGATGCGTGAACGCCAGACCCGCTCCCAGCCGGTGAGCGACGAGCAGTGGCGCTCGTTATTGGTGGGAGCACCGCCTGCGTCCGGTGCCGAGAGCGCCAAGGTCACCATCGTGGAGTTCTCCGACTTCCAGTGCCCCTACTGCGCGCAAGCCAGCGCGACAGTGAAGCAGCTTCGTGACACCTACGGCGACAAAGTGCGGATCGTGTTCCACCAGTTTCCGCTGCCCTTCCACGACAACGCGCGCAACGCTGCCGCGGCCTCACTGGCCGCCCACGCGCAAGGCAAGTTCTGGGCGCTGCACGACGTGCTCTTCGAGCACCAGGGCGCCCTCGATCGCGCGAGCCTCGAACGCTACGCCGCCCAGGCCGGTTTGGATGTGACGGCCTTCAAGCAAGCGCTCGATGCAGGCTCCTACAACGCGCAGATCGACGCCGAGCTCGCGCTCGGCCGCACCCTGCACGTCGACGGAACCCCCACCATGTTCCTGAACGGCAAGCGCGTGGAAAATCCCATCGACTTCGATGAGGTCGCCCCGCTCGTCGACGCCGCGCTTGGCACCAAGTAGCGCTCGCAGCGCTCTCAACGCCTGCAGCACCAGCTCTTCAGCGCGCGACTGCGCTTCTTTTCGCAACGAAATCATGCATGTGCGGTGGCTGCGGCCAGGGCTTCCGAGCTGGCGAGCGCGTGCTCGGCGCAGCCGTGGAGTCTCACCCGTGCACTACAGATGTGCGTCACGGAGCGCGCTAGCGACGCACTCTCATTGCCATACGGCACGGAAACCATTACATAGACACGCCTCTTGCGTCCCCCGGCCTGTGGACGCCTCTGAACAGGCCCAGTTACAGCGCTACAGCGCTACACCGCTCACACCGCCGCCGAGCAGCCTTTGGCTCTCGGTGGGGTTACACACGCGCCGAGCAGCCTTCGGCTCTCGGCTGAACAAGGGAGTTTCCTCTGAGTCGCGACGATCATGTGCAGCTCGACGGTGTGGTGAC
>JADGRG010000126.1 GCA_017881145.1 Sandaracinaceae bacterium
ATGAGCCGGATGTGCGCGGGGTCGACTGCTGATGGTGCGATGTCGACTGAGGCCGGGCAGCTATAGATGACGCTCCCGTCGACGCCGAAAACACGCTTGTATTCGGCGGCGATGCCTTCCGAGACGGTGATCAGCTTGTCGACCTGTGGCAGGTAGCGATAACACAAGTACTCCATGGTGGGTTGCTCGAAGAGTCGCCAGATACGGTCGTGCTCGAAGTGCCGCGGCCAATACTCGCGCGCATCGAAGAGGACGCGCGCCGAGCCCCGCATCCGCAGCACGCCGGGGAGAAGGAGAAGATCGTGGCAAACGATCAGCGAAAAGTCGCGCTCCTGCAGGTTCTGCAGCGCCTGTTCGAAGACCGCTTCGCTCCGGATCTCTTCGTGTCGGCCGAGCCATACGTTGATCGCCTTCTTCGCCTTGTCAGGGAGCGTTAGCGGAGGAGGCGGGTCAACGCGGATGTAGCGCACGTCGTCACGGGTAAACTCTCCGCGGCCCATCACGACCACGCGGAAGCCACGGCGCACGAGGAAGTTGATCATGCGCAGGGGTCGGCCGGCGCGTGCGGTTTGGGAGCGACTCAGGACCAAGGCGGTGTGTTGCACGGTTTGCGCTTTCTCGCGGCTGATGAAGGTTGCGTCAAGCGCAGAGGTCGAGCGTTTGCTGGTAGAGGCGACGTCGCGCGGCGCTCATCAGGCCGTTGTTGTGCCAGAGCAGGGTGAAGTCGCCGTCCATGAGCTTTACGCGGCGCTGTAGCTCTTGCACTCGTTCCAGGAACGCGCGGTCGTCGAGCTTCTGGTACTCGAAGAGGGTGCCTTCCATCACGATCAGGGGGCGTTCGCGCAGGCGCAGCGTTTGTCGGGTGCGAAGGTTGAAGACTTGGTGCTCGTGGCAGGTGCCGCTGCGAAAGCCGGCGGCGTCGTGGAAGGTGAGGGTGGAGTCGTAGTCGAGGCCGGCGTCGTCCCAGTTTTGCCAGGTGTCGGGCGCGGAGAAGCGCAGGTAGTGTTGGCGTCCGCCCCACGCGCTCTGTTTCACGCCGAGGCTTTGCGCTGTGGTGATGAGGTCGCGCGCTTCGTTGGCTGTGCGCTTGGTATCGAGGTAGGTGTCGTAGCTGCCGTGCAGGCCGACTTCGTGGCCGCGCTCGCCGAGGCGGCGGATCAGCGTTCGGATGAAGGGGTGGCGCAGGTCGTAGTCGCCATCGACCGGGCGCGCTGACTTGTAAGTCATGAAGTAGAACGCACTCCGCAAGCCGCGCGCTTCGGATTCGTGCTGGATGAAGTCGAAGGTGTCGTGCGGATCGAGCGGGCTGACGCGGCCGGGAAGGTAGGGATAAGCCAGGATCTGCAGCGCGGCTTGGCGCGGGTTGCGCTGCTTGAGTAGCTCGCCGGCAGAACGCCGCAGCATGCTGATGAGACCTGAGCGCGCCACGAAGGGACGGTCGACGTCGTGTGAGAGCAGCAGCCGATAGGCGCGGGGCTTGCGCTGCAGGTTCGGCCAGAGCTGGTGCAGTGCTGCCCAGAGCAGCTCCACGTATTCGTCGATGATCGGTCGGTCGAGAAAGCCAGCGCGTTGCGCCACCGACGCTGCAGCGGGAACGCGATCGCGTGGGTCGCGGGTCTGGACCACGAGCTCTTCGTAGCGGGTGAGCATGAAGAACGCGGAGCCGAAGATGTCGACGCCGAGCTCGCAGCTATCACGGTCCACCTGCACGTAGCTGCCCGTCGCGAGCGGCGCGCCATAGAGCACAGGAAGCTGGTGGCCTACGAGCTTTGGCGCGAGCGGCGTCTCGCGCAGGTTGAAGCTGGTGAGCGGTTCTCTGGGCAATGACGCAGGAGCCAGCCAGGCGTCTCGCGCGTGCTCGAAGAACGTGTCCGGCAAGCGCAGCTCGCGCTGGCCGTCCGTCGTGATGGTGGTGCTGGCAACATCGCTCGGCTGGACGACATAGGTCAGGCCGAGGAATTCACCGAGCACGACGCGCAGGATGTATTCGCGCTCGGGCTGGAAGTCGCTCGGGATGCGGACGCGAAGCATGGCCGCTACGCGGAGACGTTGGGTGCAAGCAGCGGGCTTGCATGCACGACAGGTTTGGTCTCGGATGGGTCTTCGCTTCCGTCGAGCGCGACGCCGCGGAACCAGGAGCCGCCGTCGGGGTCTTTGAGCATCTCACCCACGCCGCCGGGTTGCCTGACACGCAGCGTGCTGGGCTGCGCGCCAAACGCCGCCTGGGGCGGAAGCTCCATGCGGCCTAGATGATAGGCGATGCGCTGGGCGTCGAAGGGAAAGTCCAGGCTGAGCGTGTGGCCGCGGCCGGCGCGGGGGCAGAAGGCTTGGTCGAGCGCGAGCACGGCGCAGGCTTGTTCCACGAACTCGGCGTCCGCGTCGTGCGTGACCAGCCACTCACGCAGGGCCTTTCGCAGCACGCGGTAGAGGCGCTCGGTGTCCTGCAACGCAGCGATGTAGAGCTGGTCGCGGTTTTCGTAGACGGTCATGCGGTCGCGCAGGTCGAGCTCGGGAAGCTCGGCTGCGAATTCGACGGCGATGGCGCGCAGCGCAGCGCGGAAGAGGGGCGAGACGGGCACGCCTTTGTGCAGCGAGAGGTAGCGCGCGGTGAGCGGCATGACGTAGCCGCGGATCAGCATGATGTGGGCGCTGATCAGGAAGTAGCCCTCGATGCCTTCGTCGCGGCTGAAGGTGTGGCAGCCGACGACGGACTCGCCCTTGGCCTTGCCGTAGCCGGCGACCGGGATGGTGTCGATCCGGTATTCCTCGCGGCGCTCGAAGAACTCGGTGCCGGGCAGGAGCGTGTAGCCGAAGATGTTGATGTTGGTGAACACGCAGATCAGCTGGTCGAGGTTGCGTTCGAAATCGGCTAGGTTGTCGCCGGGCAAGCCCCAGATCAGCTCGGTGGCGATTTGCACGCCTTGCTCGGCCATCGCCTTGGCGATGGGCTCGTAGCGGTTGCTCTTCATGTTCTTGCGGTTGCTGAGCTTGAGCGCGAGCGGCGTGAGCGTCTGCAACGCCAGGTTGTAGTGCTGCAGGAGCCCGTTGCGCTGCAAGAGCAGCACGACTTCCTGCACCCGGTCGTTGTGGGTCTTGGACCAAGACGTGGCGAAGGTAGAGGGGCGGCCGGTGTGTTCGCGCAGCTCGACGATGATGCGGGCTTTGTCGAGGTCTTCGGCGAGCGCGCCGAAGTTGGAGTCGCAGAGCCAGATGTCCTGCACGCCGCCCTCGATCAGTCGCTCGAAGTCCGAGCGAATGCGGGCCAGGCTGTGCTGGTACATCTTGGTGCCGATGGCGCCCGTGCCCCACTCGCAGAACGCGCACTTGAAGGGGCAACCGCGGCTGGTTTCGTAAGCCACGCGCGGGTAACGCGGGCGGCCTTGTTCGTCGCGCAGCGAGATGACATCGAGCGCAGTGGGCAGGACGTCGAGGTCCGTGAAACGGTCGCGCTTTTGGGTCTCGACGACCTCACCGTTCTGCAGGAACGCCAGCCCACGAATCTCTGCCCAGCGCGCGCGATCCTTGCAATCGAGCCACTCCTGGAAAGAGGCCTCGCCTTCGCCGAGCACCACCAGGTCGATGCCGTCGTCGAAGAGAAAGTCGCGGGCGCGCTGCACATGCGGACCGCCGACCACGATGGTCAGGCCAGGGCAGCTCGCCCGGAGGTACGCGATGGCTTTGAGAAAGTGCTCGGCATTCCAGGTGTAGATGCTGAAGGCCGCGACCGGCGAGAGGCCTGCCGCGAGCGCGGCGTTCGCCTGCGCGAGCAGCCGTGCATCCCAACTCTCGCGCAACCAGCGCGGGAGCTCATCGCTCTGCAGGAAGTGGACGAGCTCTACCTCGGTCTCGGCCGCGCTCGTGCCGTATTGAGCGAAGTAAGCCTTGAGCCGCCCCGTGGTCATCGGGACGGCTGAGAATTGCTCGGTATCGAGACTGAACAACCAAACAGGACGTTTCACAGCACCCGCCAATAGCATTGATTGCGCGCCATGCGAAGAGCCCGCGCAGCTGGCATCGCGCGCCAGACGCCCGCTCCCCGCCCACTACTCTTCCGGTGTTTCCTTGCGTGCCTTGTTGATCCGCGCTCGCGACTTGGCTCCTGCCGTGCGCGGGGGGGCCGAAGGGCCTGCCGTCCCGGGGATGGCGCGCAGGAACTGGAAGGTGCCGCCTACGCGCAGGTGCAGGGCACCGTCGGGTGAGAGGGCTCTGCGCCACTCGCTCTGCAAGCCCATGATTTCGAAGATGCCCTTGGTGC
>JADGRG010000127.1 GCA_017881145.1 Sandaracinaceae bacterium
CACGCGATCGCGTTGAGCGCGAGCAATGCAATCCAGGTCAGCCGACACAGTCGCATCATCGTTAAGTTCTTCATCTTCAGACGACACAGCAAGATGCGCGCCAGCGCGGTGAACAGCCTTGGGGCGGAAGAAAGCTGGGAGTGTGTGCCACACTGCGCCATCCGGACGCGCTCGTGAGTCGGGGCTGAGTATGGAAGCGGTCAATGCGTGGTCGCTAGACGGCGACGGCTTCGAAGACGGCCTGTACCCCGGGGAGCGGGACCATGCGCCCCATTCGCAAGCCGGTGTCGGTGAACATTTCGGCGAGGCGTTCGGGCGAGCGTTCACGCCCGCAGTAGATCATCAGGCCGGCCATGTCCATGAACGGCACCAAGGTGGAGAACGCATCCGGCATGACCAGGAAGTCCGGCACCAGCAGGCGCTGACCCGGTTCCATCGCAGCGCGGCAGTTCCGGAGGATCTTGAACACCTCGGCGTCCTCCCAGTTGTGAAGCACTGTCTTGATGAGATAGCAGTCGGCACCACGGGGGACCGAATCGAAGAAGCTCCCTGGTACGAGATCGACCCGGTCGGCGATTCCCGCCGCACGGAGGTACGCGCTCGCCTCGCGCAGCATGGACTCGCTGTCGAAGAGAATGCCGCGCAGGTGAGGATACTTTCGGAGCACGGCCGCAAGGACGATGCCCACGCCGCCGCCGACGTCGCACACGGTCTTGACCTCGTTGAACGGGTAGGCAGCCGCGATCGCCGGCGCAACCACTTCGGTCATCGAGCTCATGCCCTCCGCGAATGCGGCCTGCACCGCGGTGTCATCCGCCATCCAGTCCCAGGCAAGCCGGCCGTGAACTTCCTTGAAGCCCTGCTTACCATCCTGCAACGTCTGAGGCAGCCGGGCCCAGGCTCGCATGACCGGTTCGTGGCCGAAGAATTCGGCGAAGCCTCGCACGCCGCCGGTGGCCCCCGAGATCAGGCCCTTGGAGGTGCGGTTGTTGGCGAACCTACCATCGGAGAGCCGGCGGAAGATCCCGATGGACACCAGCGCTAGCATGGTCCGCTCCATCACGTCCGCGTCGCAACCCGCGCGCGCGGCGATCTCCGCGCCGTGCAGTGGGCCTGCTGTCAGGAGGTCTGCGATGCGAAGGCGGGCCGCAGAGTGGACGAGCATCGTGTGGGCCGCGCCCATGAAGCGGTCGTACACGGACATGTAAGACGGCACGACGGCGTCAGCCATGCGCAGGAAGAACCGCCGCAGGCGCAGCGCGGCATTGACGATGAACACTGGCGGAACCGGCGACTCGAGCCGCTGGGCAACAGCCACCGGGGACATTGGTTGTAGAGACTCCGTCACGGGGATTTGCTCCTCTCTGTGAACCACGCTGCCAGAGGCCGCGACTTGCGCTCTCACGCGCACCGGCGACGACGGCGTTCCGCCAAACCGCTCCTGCATAGGTCAATCGGAATGGAAAGCCAAGAGCTGACGACTCACACCCACCGCAAAGATCGCAACCCGTCGCAGATTGACGTCCCGCTGGGCTACGCTACGCGTTCTCGTGCGGAGCCGTGCACCGGCCGACCGTGCGAGAGACCTGTCCCCATGAGCTGGCTTCAGACTTTTCGAGACACGCAGCCTCTGTCGTTCGCGCTTCTTGCGATCGCCAGTGTTGCCGCGCTCGGCCTCTGGCTCGGCCAGGTGCGTGTGCGTGGAATCGGTCTCGGCGTGGCAGGTGTGCTCTTCTCTGGGCTGCTCTTCGGACACCTCAGACTCACACCCGAGAGCGCTGTGCTGCACTTCGTGCGCGACCTCGGCCTAGTGCTCTTCGTGTTCACCATCGGCCTGCAAGTGGGACCGACCTTCATCGCCTCCGTGCGCGCGCACGGACGAGTTCACAACGCCCTCGCAGCCAGCATCGTAGGCTTGGGTTCACTGCTCGCCGTGCTCCTGTCGCGCGTCCTGCGCATCGATCCGGCAGCTGTGCTCGGTGTGCTCAGCGGCGCGACCACCAACACGCCGTCGCTCGGCGCCGCGCAGGATGCGCTGCGTACGATGGGGCATGGCGCACAGGCCGAGTTGCCCGCGCTCGGGTATGCGGTCACCTATCCGTTCGGCATCGTCGGCATCATCGTCGCGATGCTCGCGCTCAAGCTGGTGTTTCGCATCGACCCTGCCCGCGAGGCCGCGCAGACCGCCCAGGCCGATGCGCAAGAACCGCTGGCGCGTTTGCACGTGGTGGTCGAAAACCAAAACCTGGAGGGCGCGCGCATCAGCATGATTCCAGGAGTCAGCGAGCTCGGCGTGATCGTGTCGCGCCACAAAGATCTACAGAGCGGCAGGGTGAGCGTGGCCAAGCCCGGCACCACGATCAGGCGCGGCGACACCCTGCTTGCAGTGGGTCCGCAGGCAAAGCTCGATCAGTTCCAGATGATCGTCGGCAAGAAGAGCGACGAAGACCTGACTCGTGCAGAGGGGCCCATCACTTCCGAACGCGTGGTGGTGAGTCGCAGCGAGGTGCAGGGCAAGACCCTGCAGGAGCTTGGTCTGCGCGAACACCATGGCGTCGCCGTGACCCGCGTGCACCGCGGCGAAGTACAGATGGGCGCAGCGCCGGGTCTGGTGCTGCACGTGGGTGACGTGTTGCAGGTGGTCGGCGAACGCGAGGCCGTGGCAAAGGCCGCACAGGAGCTAGGCAACTCCCTCAGCAAGCTCTCGCAGACGAACTACGTGCCGGTGTTCGTGGGCATCGCGCTCGGTGTGCTGGTCGGCAGCGTACCGATCGCGCTGCCGTTCGCACCCGTGCCGCTCAAGCTCGGTCTGGCCGGAGGCCCGCTGCTGGTGGCCATCGCGCTGGCGCGTCTTGGCAAGCTTGGCCCGCTGCTCTGGTACATGCCCGGCCCCACCAACATCGCGCTGCGCGAGCTGGGCATCGTGTTCTTTCTGGCCTGCGTCGGCATGAAGGGCGGCGAGCACTTCATGGAGGTGCTGCAAAGCGGTGACGGCCTGCGCTTCATGCTGGCCGGCGCGCTGATCACGCTCGTGCCGCTGCTGATCGTGGCCGCGTTCGGTCGCGCCGTGCTGCACCTACGCTTTGCCGAGCTCTGCGGCGTGCTCTCCGGCAGCATGACCGACCCACCCGCGCTCGCGTTCGCCACGGCAATGAACGGTTCCGACGCACCTGCGGTCGCTTACGCCGCAGTGTATCCGCTCACGATGCTGCTGCGGATCGTCCTGGCGCAGGTGCTGGCTCTCTTCCTGTGTTGAGCAGTGCGCACGCGCGGCACGGATCTCGTAGACTCGGTTGGTCGCCAGCGACACCCAACCAGCGTCGGGTTGCGATCGACTACGCCAGTCGCTTGCGCAGCAGCTCGCTGAACTCACGGCAGACGTCGATGGTGGTGAAGATGCCTGCGACCTGTCCGTTCTGCATCACGACGGCACACCCGTACTTGTGGTCGGCCATGGTGCTGACGACCTCGTCGAGCGGCGTCTCGGGGGTTACCGAGTAGACCTCCTTCGACATCGCGACTTTGACGCTCACCTTCGTTGGGTTCACGTCCTTCAGCGAGCCGATGAGATGAAGATCTCGCGCGGAGATCAAGCCGACGAGGGCACCCTCGGCCAGCACGGGCAAGTGACGAATGTCGTGCTCCTTCATCAGCGAATACGCCACCGAGAGCGGTTGAGCGACGTCTATCGCATGCGGAGAGGTGGTCATGTACTTCGCGATGTGGGGGATGGGTTTGGTCATGCGCGTGATCGATCCTGTCTGCAGACGGCGTGCCCGCTCTAGAGAATTTACCACTACCGTCGCCACTGCGCGCGCGTCATGGAGATCGGCGTTCGCATCGAGATCTGACCCGCGCTCCCTATCCGGCAGCTCTGGGTCCTGTAAGCTTCGCGAGATGCGCTCTCTCTCGGCTCTGCTTTGCCTCGTCATGGCTGCCTGCGGCGGTTGCGGCGGCAACGGTCGTGATAGGCCGCAGTTGCGCTACGACTACCTGGTCACACCTGGAAACCAGGTGTTCCGTGTGCTCAAGGCTGGCCCGGTGACTCGGGGCTCGGGTGGCGCCGTCGGCAATGTGATCTCGTATATCGCGCAGACGCCAGCTCCTTCGGTGCTCGCGCAGGACGCGGAGCAGCTGGTGGCGGCGCTCGGCCCTGAGATGGAGCTGACTGGCGATCGCTCGGTCGCGGTCGAGGCGTTGCTCGGTTACGAATCGCGTTCCGCGGGCCCACACCTCATCGAGACCAGCCGTTCGTTCAAGGCGGAAGGCGACCGCTGGGTGAAGTCGGCTGAGACGGAAGGAGAAGCCGACGCGCGGTCCGCTCTGCTTTCGCCCACACGCTTGGAGGACGACGCGAGCTTTCCCTATCACTCAGCCAGCTTGGCCGGCGCTGCGGCGGCAGCCATCAAGTGGATCGGGCTCTTGGATACGGACACGCACGAAGCCGATGCCATCGCCCGCACTGGGGTCGATCCGTCGTTTCGTGCGCAGGTCGAGGCGTCCAAGCAAGGCTGGCGTTCGCTCTTGCAGCAGCGCAGGAACCTCGACTTACCGGGCGAGCGCCGGGAGCTCTACCGCATGCAAACCCGGCCGCGAAACTTCAAGAAGACCGACGTCGAGACCGCTCTGATTCAATACGAATCCAAGACCGATGCAGGACGCGTGCTGGAGCGCTTCATGATGGCGACCGATGCCTCGGGCGCGTGGCTGGTGTCAGGCTATCTCTTTGAGCCGATTCCTCGGGCTCCTTCGGCAAAGTAGTAAGGTAGGCTTAAGAGCTGTCGAAAAATGGCTCATAGCGGCTTTCGTCCTCGAAAAAATCCTCGAAATACGAGAGTATTCCTGCGGTTTTTTCTGCGGGCGCGCTCGCTCTGCGCCGATTTTTCGACAGCTCTTTAGTCGGTATCGATCCGAGCATAACGCCGGCGTGATGGCGGACGTCAGATGCAGGCTCCCGGCTGACCAGCTCTCGCTCGCGTTCCGCTGCCAGGCTGTGCCGGCAAATGCCCGAGGGCGGTGAGGACTGCTTGGAACGCGGCGCTCGTGGTGTCTTCGCCGAGCGCCACACCGATGGCCGTTGCCTCGCCGCACGAGACGCGCACGCAAGCCATGGCGGCTGCAGTGGTGCCGCTTCCGACCGAATACTCGTCGAACGATTCCACCCGCGCTGCGGCAACACTGCCGCCTTGCATCGCATTGACGAGCGCTTCCACGGCGCCGTGCCCTTCGCCGGAGAAATGCGCCCCGGAGACCTCGCCCTCGACGCGAACCCGATCGGCTGCGCGCTTCACTTGGTAGGTCGAGA
>JADGRG010000128.1 GCA_017881145.1 Sandaracinaceae bacterium
ATGTTCCGCTGTTGCAGGCGTGATCGCCTGGGGATCTGGGCCCTGTCCAGCGCCACGGCAGGCATGTCACGCTCGTTGGATAGCGCACTTCGTGGGCCCGGCCGACCTCGCACCGCGCTCGATGGCGTCGACGCCGCATCGCGTGCCGTGACGCGCGCGCCGGCCGTGGGCGCATGCTCCAGCACAGAACCCGGCGTCGTCACTGCTGCGTTGTCGGGGCCCCTGGCGGAAAACCCGCCCTCCGCTGTGCACCCCAAGACCTGGTGAGCACACCCTTCTTGCGACGATCGAGTTTTCGCACCATACGCGGTGACGCGACGCGCAACCGCGCCCGGGCGCAGACTCGTGGCACTTCAGGGCGCTGCAGTGGCGGAGGCACAGCGTTTGTGTGCGGTCGAGCCTCGGGAGCGCCGGATGTTTGCCGATCGATGTGCTGCTTACGCGAGCGGAAGTCGCGCATCCTTCTGACGTCGTGGCTCAGCTCGCTTGGGCGCGCAGTTCACGAAGCAGCCGAAGTGCTTTAGCTCTTCGAGGCGACACGACCACGCGAGCTTGCCATCGTGGATCGTCATGTCGGGGCAGCCGTCGCACATGTTCTGACGGCCATCCTCGAGCACGTCGATCGGCTGGATGATCACTACCGATTGCACGTGCAGTGGCGAGAGCAGTGTGGTCGGCTTCCGCGCGACCTGCTTCAGGTAGCGGACGGCAGCGGTGCGCAGGCTCGGATCCACGAAGGCAGAGGCTGCCAGCAGCGACCGCCCCATCGACATGGTCGATGGCGGCGCATAGCTCATGTAACGACCGGAGAGCAGGTGATGGCCGGCCTGCGTGAACTCCATGACCTTCGGTCCGACATAGCCGTAGATGTTCTGTTTGTCGCCGACCCGAACGCTCGCCAGCCACTTGAAGGAATCCGGCTTCTCGGTGCCGTTGAGATAGGCACATGGAGCGAAGTCGGGATAGCGCTGCTTGATCACCGCCGCCACATCGCGCGACGAGATGTCCGTGCGCCTTGGCTTGTCGAGCGAGTAGACGAGCTTGCTCATGTCGACCTTTTCGCCGCCCGCGAAGTAGTCGAACCCGTTGAGCACTGCGGCGCGGTAGGTGATGAAGACCAGCGTGTGCACGCGATCGATGTTCCTCGCGCCCCATGCGACGATGTCGGGCACCTGCTCCATGGTGTCCTCGTAGACCGTGGAGTTGAACGCACAGGCGATGCCGCCGACGTTCGCGACCATGTCGGCGAAGTGCTGGCGCAATTCGTTCATCTGGCCCTCGGTCTTGTCGCGCCAGTTGGGACGTCCCTGCTTGGAGTCCACGTGGAACGTGATGCCAACCAGGCCGGCGTCCTTGAGCTCCACGAGCAGTTCGTGCGTCAGCGCCAGGCCGTTGGTGTTGATGATCGCCTTGCGACCCATCTTCGTGACGCGGCGCACGATCTCGACTACCTGCGGATGCATCAGCGGGTCGCCGCCCGCGATCGACACGCCGTCGAAGTTGCGCAGGCGGGCGAACGTGTCGAGGTCAGCCTGCACCTCGTCGATCGACTTGTGCTCCTTGACGTTCTGACGATAGCAACCGTCGCAAGCCAGATTGCAGGCCTGAGTCGGCTCCAGCCAAGCGATTGGGTTGTCGGAAAGGTTCCACGGCAAGCGATACAGAGTCCGGTGGTCGATGACCTGTTCCACGCAACACCTCCCCAAACGAGAACGAGTGAGGCCCGGAGTCTCCGCAGCGGGCTCCCGCTCTCGTTTGATGTAGATCAATCTGAGAAAGATCCGTCGGGACCTGCCGGCGCGCAGCCCTAGCGTCAGCAACTTGGGTAGCTCCCTCCATGGGGCGGAAAGCGCCACCGCGTCATCCGACGTCGCCCCACCTCAAGCCTAGGCCCGCCATGGATCTCGGCGCCGCCCGAGTGTCTGATCGTACCAGCCCCGACGAGATTCGCTTTCGCTTCGGTCTGAGCAAGAAAGCCTTCAAGCGTGCAGTGGGAAGGCTGCTCGAAGAAGGCACCGTCACGCTCGACGACGAGGGCACGCTCGTGCCGCGCTAGATAGGCGCATCCACTTCTCTTCTGTTCCGCTGCTGCGCGGCAGAGGCCAAAAACCGAGCTGATCACGCTGGCTGAGGGCTCCACATGCCCATCGACTGAAGCGCACGCATGTCGTCTTCCAAACAGTCCCGCGGGACACCAGCGCTTGGTGAGATGTGCCAGCGACACGTCAAGCGCGTTCTCCGCCGGATTCGTCCATGGCTACCCGCAAGAGTATTGCGTTGTCAGTGGCGCCTGATCGCGGCGCGCGCAGCTCGGCGGGGCATCGGGCCACGACCGGTTGTGGCACTGGAGCCTTTTGCCTCGTGTCAATAGAAGAGTAACACATTCGCGTCTCCGGCCCTCAAGCTTCACCACCAGACGGCCGACCTCGTGAGTGGCACGGCGACAGGCCGCGGCGTGCCTGCCAACCGAGGCTCGGGTACGTCACCACCTCGCACGCCATTTTCCAACGAAAGGTGACACGCGATGAGTATGTCGATCTCGGGCGCAGCGGGTGGCGCGGCACAGGTGTGGTCCGGGGCCAGCGCACGCATGCCCCCTCAGCAGAAGATGTCGAAGCTCTTCGACCAGATTGACACCACCGGTTCCGGCACCATCACCAAGGCGCAGTTCGAAGAGGCCTTCCAGACCATGAACCCGCCGGCCGCGTTCAAGTTGCTGGGAGCCGATGCCGTGTTTGCCAAGCTCGATCCGAACGGAACTGGCAGCGTGTCCAAGTCCGACTTCGTAAGTGGCATGACCTCGCTCATGTCGCAAGCGAGAGGCACGCACCATCATCACCATGGAGGCGGTGGCGCGAGCGCGAGCAGCAGCGCGGCTTCGGGTACGAGTGCAGTCTCCGGTGTGACGAGTCCATCGAACCTTCCGGCGGCAGTCTCCACGGTGGGCTCGAGCACCACTGCCATGAGTGGCCTAGACAACCCGTCTGCGCCTACCTCACCCTGGACGGGAACCATCATCAACACCGTGGCGTGATCAGAGCGTCCCACCTCGCAAGCCCGCGCTGTCGATCCAGAGATGTGGAGCGCCGAGCCTGGCCAGCCAGGCGGAAGCCTCGCTCTCCTTGAGCATGGCGATGGTGGAGATGCTTCCGGCCAAGAGGCAAGTGTCGGCCACGATGCCGACAGAGGCCAACGTTCGGACCGGCCAGCCTGTCTTGGGGTTCAGGATGTGACAGTAACGACGACCATCGACCTCGATGTAGCGTTCGTAGTCACCGCTACTGGCGATCGCGCCGCGTCCCAGCTGGACCGTGGCCGACGCGACCTGTGGCTGACGTGGATGTCGGAGGTGGATGGTCCAAGGCTCGGAGTCCGCCAGCGGACCAACCACGCGCACGTCACCTCCCAGCTCGACCAAGGCCGAGCTGGCACCCATCGATTCACAGATCTCTGCAGCGCGATCAGCTG
>JADGRG010000129.1 GCA_017881145.1 Sandaracinaceae bacterium
ATCGGGGACTTGCGATGAGCGAGTTACTGAGCCGGACCGGCCTCGAAGTAACTGCGGTCCGAGACGCGCTTCGTGAACTGTATTCCTCGGGAGCTGTCAAGATTACGGGCAAGAAGCGAGGCACGCTCTACTGGGCAACTACGCCTTCGCTTGCGACCGCTCCCGAGGCCTCTTCCAAGGCCTCCATGGTCGGAAGCGAACCTGAGATTGTCATGGTCCCGAGGGTCGAGCAGATGGCCTTGTCCGCGAGGTCTGCGAGCGAGATCCCACCGTCTCCGATGCCAAACGCCGAACGGGTCGTCGCTGCGGTGGCACCTCCGAAACGAACAAGGAACCAGCTCGCGCTCTTCGATAGCTGAGTTTGTCGAAAACTGGCTGAGATCTTGGACCGGCGCGACTCTGCTCGCGCATGGGAATGGTGTCGCCGAACTCGACCCGCTCGGCGATCGCCCTGCTCGAACCCCGTGGAGAAGTACTGGAGACGGGGAGTCGAGGAGGCGCAATTAGCCGATAAACACGGGGATTTCTGGCTCCGGAAGTAGGACTCGAACCTACGACCCGGCGATTAACAGTCGCCTGCTCTACCAACTGAGCTATTCCGGAATGGGGTGCGCAAGATAGCTTGGGGGGGGGCGGTGTCAAGACTTGGCACAGGGGGAAAAGGGTCGTTTTCCGGAACGCACGCGCTTGGCTGCGGGGCGACGCCGGTGTATGTGTCGAGATGGTGTCGGGGGGACTCTGCTCTGAAGGTGGAGCCGACGCGACCGGGTTCGTGAGGGAGGGCCGCATGTCGCTGACGACGACAACACCAGGGCGTTTCGTCTGGCACGAGCTGGCGACGCAGGATCAGGAGGGGTCGCGCGCGTTCTACGGGGAGGTCTTCGGCTGGTCGTTCCAGCAGGCGGACACCAGCGCCATGCCCTACACGCTGGTGCTTTCGGACGGCGTGGCGGTGGGCGGGATGATGACGGCGAAGCTGGCCACCATCCCGACGCATTGGATGCCCTACATCTCGGTGACCGACGTGGACGCTGCCGCCAAGCGCGCCAACGACGCGGGCTGCCTGCAGCTGATGGCGGCGGTGACCATCCCTCCCGGGCGCTTCTGCGTGATGCAGGACCCGCAGGGCGCAGTCTTCACCCTCTTCCGATCGGCGCTGGGCGATCCACCCGAGACGGCGCGCGCGCAACGCGGCGCGTTCGGCTGGGACGAGCTCGACACCCGTGACCCCGAGGCGGCGTTTGCGGTCTACCAGAAGATCTTCGGCTGGACGCGCACCACGGTCCCGGGCCTTCCCCAGGTGACGGTGCTGATGCGCGGTGCTGAGCAAGCGGCCAGCCTGCAGAGGTCGAGGTCGAGCTCGGCCAGCGGCAACGCATGGCTCTCGTTCGTAGTGATCGACGATCTGGCTGCCACGCGACGGCGCACCGAGCGCATGGGCGGCAAGGTGCTCGTCGAATGCATGCGGGTACCCGAGGTGGGCGCGTTCACCGTGCTGCAAGACAACGCTGGCGCGCGCATCGCAGCGTTCGCCTACCGGTGACGCCGGTGCGTGATCCAACGCCGCCGACGCTCGACGCTCAACGCTCAAGGCCCTTCGGCCAAACGCTGGATCACGTGAAATCCGTACTCGCTTTGCACGACGGTGCTCAGCTCCCCGACCTTGAGGGCGAAGAGTGCGTCTTCGAAGGCCGGAGCGAGTCGTCCGCGCCCCGGCGAGCCGATATCCCCGCCCCGAGCCTTGCTGGCGTCTTCCGAGGAGGCCTTCGCGATCTGCGCGAAGTCAGCGCCCTGGCTCAGCTTGTGCTGCAACTCCACAGCGAGCTTTCGAGCATCGTCTTGACTGCGCGTGATCTCCGGACCGGCGTTCTTGGCCCCTCGGTAGCGAATCAGCACGTGGCGAGCGTGCGCCTTCTCGACCAGACAACGATGCACGATCACGAAACCATAAGGCGCCTGCACGAGCTGCGGCGCGGTCTCGTTGACCTGCAGTCCGAACACGGTGTCCTGGATGGCGGCGTGCAGGGCTGGCCACTCCTGCTTGCGGTAGGTGCCCATGACGCCGCCACGCGGTGCGCTCGACGGTGCATCGGAGCTTTGCTTGGCAAGCGCGGCGAAATCGCTGGCAGCGCGAGCTGCTGCGAGGAGGTGTTCGGCGCGGGCACGGGCTGCGGCTTGGTCGCGCGTCACGGTGGACGCCGCATGCTCTGCGCCCTGGTAAGCGACGACGATGATCTGCCCGCAGGCCTCGTCCGGATCGGCCGGAGTAACCAGCGCGGGCGGTACGGGCGCTGGTGGGGTGGAAGCTGGTGCGGTAGCACCTGGCGCTTTCGGTGGCGTCGCCGCTTGCGGCGCCGAGATGGGAGCCGGCGTGCTCTGCCCGGTGCACGCGAGCAGCACGCAAACCGCCGGGCAGACGAGGAATTCGGGTCGCGAACGCATGCAGAGCGAGTCTACACCCGGCGCATCGCAAAGAAACCGTTCCAGCCAGGCCTCTCCCCAGCAGCGCGCGGATCGAGTACAAACATCCGCCAGCGAGGGATGAGCAGATGGGAACGCGCACCAAGACGGGCCAAGAGAAGCCCAAAGACAAGCCTTTGGTAGGCATCATCACGGGCAGCCCGAACGATCTGAGCGTGGTCGAGCAAGCTCAGGATGTGCTGGAAGCTCTCGGCATCGTGAGCGAGCTGGTGGTGCTGAGCGCGCATCGCACTCCGGAACGGGTGACCGAGTACGTGCAGGCTGCGCCGAAGCGAGGCGTCGAAGTGTTCATCGCCTGCGCGGGCATGGCGGCCCATCTGGCTGGCGTGGTGGCTGCGCAGACGCTCTTGCCGGTGATCGGCGTGCCGCTCGCATCGGGCGGGCTCTCGGGCCTGGACGCTCTGCTCGCGACGGTGCAGATGCCGCCCGGCATCCCGGTGGCCACGGTGGCCGTCGATGGCGCCAAGAATGCAGCGTATCTGGCGGCGCGGATTCTAGCGACGACACGCCCAAAGCTCGCAGAGCGGCTGGCTGCCGACCTGACCGAACAGCGTAAACGCTACGACCAGCCGCAAAAGCCGCGCATCCGTTAGCTCGTATTGTGACGCCGCGTGACGCCGGCGTGACGCAGCCTCAGCGCGGCGAGAGGATGGCTTCCAGCGCGTCTTCGATGCGCGGGTAGTCGAAACGAAAACCAGCCTGTTCCAGCACGCGGGGGCGCACGTTGGCCCCTTCGAGCAGCGTCGTTCCTAGCTCACCGAAGAGCGCAGCCATGGCGATGCGCGGCATCGGCAAGAGCGCCGGACGATGCAGCACCTGAGCCAGCGCTTCGGTGAATTCTGCGTTGGTGGTGGCCTCGGGCGCGACGGCGTTGACGGGACCAGAGATCGCGGAGGCAACGATCAGAAAACGCACGACCGAGACTGCGTCGGTCAGAGCGATCCACGGCATGTGCTGGTCGCCCGAGCCAAGACGGCCACCCACGCCGGAGCGGAAAACCGGCACCATCTTGGCAAGCGCGCCGCCGTCACGGGTCAGAATGATGCCGAAGCGTGGAATCGCGACACGGATGGAAGCCTGCGCGGCCTTTCCGGTGGCGACTTCCCAGGCCTGAC
>JADGRG010000130.1 GCA_017881145.1 Sandaracinaceae bacterium
ACAGCTCGGCGAGGCCACGCGCACGATCCGCGATGTCATCACCAGCGGGGTGCAGCAGGCAGCCACCAGCAGCAGTGAAGCGATGAAGCCGCTCTTGCGCGAAGCGATCGCCGACAGCGGCGCGGCGGTGCGCGAACACTTGGGAGCCCTGCGCGAACAACTGAACCGTGAAGTCGAAGATCGCAAGCAGCACCAAAGCAAGGTACAAGAGCTCGCCGAGCGCCAGCTGCAAGAGCTCGCCAACCGCCTGCACGCCGACGCCGCGGGGCGCACGCAGCACGAGGACGCCGTACGCGCGCAGACCACCGAGCACTTAGCGCAGCTGCACCAGCAGCTCGACGCCGACGCCGGCATGCGTCGTGAGCACGAAGCGCAGGTGCGCGCGCAGACTGCCGAGCACGTGCAGACGCTGCAGCAGAAGCTCGACGCCGACGCCGGCATGCGTCGTGAGCACGAAGCGCAGGTGCGCGCGCAGGTCAGCGAGCACCTGCAAGCGCTCTATGCGCGTGTCGAGTCGGAATCAGAGGCGCGTCGGCAGCACGACGAGGCGGTGCGCACGCAGCTCGCTACGCAAGTGCGCGCGCTCGAGGCGGGCTTTGAGCAGAGCCGCAGCACACTTGCCGACCTGGAGGCGCAACGCATGCAAGCCCTGCTCGATGGCGAGACCGAACGAGGCCGCTTCTTGGCCGCGCAGTGGCAGGAGCTTGCGCATACGCGCGCCGCGGCCGATGCCGGCTTGTTGTCGCACTTCGAGCATGCGCTTGCGCAAGCCACGTCGCAGCACGGCAAGCGCAGCGAGACGTTGGCCGAGCGCTTCGAGCAGCTGGCCGAGCGCGTGCAGGCGGCCTTCGAGCAGGCTGGTGACCGCGACCGCGAGCGTGCGGCGGCGCTCCGTGACGTCGGCGCGCGCATGCAGCACGACCTGGCCGAGGCGGCAAGCGTCGTGCGTGAGCGCCTGCAATACAGCGCGCAGGCCGAGGCCACGCAGCAAGCACGCGCGGAAGAGCTCTTCGCGCGGCTCGGCGAGGCGTCCAAGGTCATCGCAGAGGCGGCGCAGACCCAGGTGGGAGCGCTCGGGCAATTCGTCGAGGCGACCGATGGGCGTCTGCGCGAAGCCGAGCAGCGCAGCCACGAGCGGCTTGGCGACGTGCTTGCGCAGTGGAGCGCGCTGGGTAGAGAGCAAGCGGAGCGCATCGCGGCATTCGAGCAGGCGTTGCTCGGCCAACACGCCAGCAGCGCCAGCGAGTTGGGCCAGCGCTTCACGGACCACGCGGCAGCTTTGCAGGACAAGATCAGCCGCAGCGCCGAGCTGATCGAGCAGGCCTCGACCCTGCTCCACGGCGGGGGCGCGGAGCTCAGAGCAGTGGCCGAGAGCTTCAGCAGCGCGGTGGCCTCGCAGCGCGAGGGCGCTCGGCAGTGGCTCGAAGCGCTCGGTGACATCGAGCGCTACGCGCTGGAGGCGGGCGAAGCCGCCGCAGCCGACGCTCTCGGCCAACACCTGGCGCGCACGCACGAAGTCTTCGACAGGCAATTGCAGTTCCAAGAAGAGCTGATCGCACAGCTGCACGGCATGCGCAGCCGCGAATCGGCCACCGCGACGAGGCCCGATGCGAGCGCATGACGAAGAAGACGCGCCGCCGATCTGGGCGGCCATCAGCGACTTGATGGCCTGCTTGTTCGGGCTCTTCGTGCTCTTCTTCGTGTGGATGGTGATGACCCAGGTCGTGCTGGGCCGGGACCTCGCGAGCGAGCGCGCACGCTTGGTGCAAACCCGCGCCAAGCTCAGTGCGCTGGAGAGCGCGCTGGCGGGTCCGCTCGCCTCGGGTCTGATCACGCTGGTCGACGGACGCATCGGCATTCGCGGCGCCGTGCTCTTCGAAACGAACGAAGCCAAGCTGCGCGCACAGGGCCGTGAGCTGCTCAAAGCGCTGGCGGCGCCGCTCGGCACCTATCTGAAGCAGAACGAAGTCGCACTGATGATCAGCGGCTTCACCGACGACAAGCAGCTCAAGGTCAACGGCACGTTCGCCGACAACTGGGAGCTCTCGGCGCAGCGCGCCCTCACCGTCACGCGTACGCTGATCGAAGCCGGCCTACCGGGCGATTCGCTGATCGCAGCGGGCTTCGGCGAGCATCACCCCATCGCCCCGAACGACAATGACGAAGAGCGTGCGCAAAATCGCCGCGTCGAGATCTCTGCCGTGCCGCGACCCGAGAGCTTCCGCGCGCGCGCCGCAAAGGTAGAGGCCGCGCCGTGAGCGAGTCGGACCCGCAGGCGCCGCCGCCCGAGCCCACCGCGCGACAAGCCGCGGCCAGGCTGCTCGCGGAGCTTCGCGCAGCCGGTGCTTCGCGCTGGGATGCGCCGGGCCTCGCCGTCGTAGATCGCTTGCTCGCGCAGGCCGAACAGGCGCCTGTGGCGCTGGCTGCGCATCTTTCCGAGCGCGCGTACGCGCACGCGCAGCAGCTGCAGCAGGACTTCGACAAGACTCGTGAGCGCGGCGCGCACGCGCTTACGCGACTGCAAGCTGCCGAGCATCCGGCACAGCAGCTGGTCGCGCAGGCCCTGGCACGCGGGGACACGTTCTTGCCGCGCCGTCTCTTACGCCGCGCACCCCAAGCCAGCCCACGCCTGCGCGACGAGCTGCGGCAGAACCTCACCAGGCAGCTCGACGCCCAGGCGGAGGCGCGCGGCATCAGCTCTCCTGGTCTCATCGAGTCACCCGTCGCGCAGAGCAGGTCGTCCAGATCGTCAACGCGTCCACTCGCGATGGCGCAATCGCTCTATCGCGACGCAGCCGCAGGCGCCACCGCGCGCATGACCTTGGCCAAGACGGCCGCGAGCGTGCCGCAGGACGCGGGGCGCTACCACGCGGTCCACGTAGGTGCTCGCACCTTGGAAGAGGCGGCGCGCTATCCCGACTATCTGAAAACCATACTGGGCCGCCTCGAGACACTTGGGGTGCTGTGGCACCACGGCGCACTCACGCCCGCAGCCAAACCCAAGCGCTCCGCGCGCGGCAGCACAAAAGTCGAGCGCTAACGCAGTCTTCTGGCGCCGACTACCGTGCCTGAACCATGGATCGTTGAGGGCGCTCGCGTGAAACCACACGCTTACATCAAGGCTGGGTGCGATGAACCTCGGCTCGAGGTGCGCCTGAACGGCGGAAGGCCAAGTCAGCGTGTCGTTCACTGGGTGCTCCTTTCGCCGCCCGGAACCCGAGCGCAGCAGGGTGCGTAGAGCGAAGTGACATACATCGGCTCGCTCGAGACATGCGCGGGGCCGGTTCTCGGCGCTCCGGGCACACGCTATGAATACCGGCTGCCGCCTGTACATATTAGTGACAGACAGCCGTTCTTGGGATGAACGTGCAGAAAAGTAGACCAAAGTTCAGAGCAAATCTCAAGAAAGAGTGGATTCAATGAAACGCTCCGTTCTACGGACGGTAATCCTGGCAACGTTGTGCGTCATCCCCATGAGCTCGGCGCTGGCGGATTTCAGCAATGTTGAATGTAGAGATTACTACGGAACCGCATCGGTCTCCGGCGATACAAGGATCACTGGCAGAACATTCAGTAACGACGCTTACAAAAGCGTCTCCTATAGCAATCTGTCGAATTCCAGTAGTTATAATAACGTGGCTGCTGCCGTTCTGGAATTTCAGCCTAATGTTGGCTATGGCGATGGGCCTGTAAGCGTTTACAATGGCCCCAGCGGCACAATGCGAGCAATTAATAGCGGCAGCGGCGGATGGGCTGCAGGATTTTGGTCGGATCAGATCTATGGCGATCCCAAGTCGACGGAACTGACCATTGACAATTACGGTACCGCGTATGGTGAAGGCCAAGCTACCGGATTCGGCCTGTATAACTACAGTCTTTATGGCGGAGCAAAGATAAGCAACCATTCCGGCGCCACTTCCAGCGCCAAGGCGAAGGGCTTGTCCGTAGGAATTAACAGCCTCTGCTACTATGGCGCCATAGACTTTGTGAATGACGGGACGGTTACCAGCACTGCCTCGGGGGCTGCTTCAGGTGACACTACGTCCTATGGCATCAACCTGTTCACGTATGATAACTCCTCTTCTGCTGCAGCGCCGCTCCACTGCGTGAACACGGGAACGGTCCAGGGCAGCATCACCGGCAGCGGGACGAATCACTGCTATGGCATGTTTGTCTGGGCGCAAGGCGGCGAGATGAGGCTGGTTAATAAGGGCACCATTGCCGGAACCGCTTCCGGCAATGCCGAAGGCGTCTATTGCGGCAGTAACTACGGCAACGATTACGTGGAAAACACGGGCCAGATGGTGGGCAGCGGGGGGCCCGGTTACGGGTTAGGCATGGAGAATGACTCGGGCGGCACCATGACCTTGGTGAATAGCGGGACGATATCCAATGACGCCACATCGGGGCAGGGACAAGACGGCATCTATGGTGGAATGGGCCTGGTGCTTTGGGTGAACTCGGGGCCGACTAATATTACCAACACAGCAACAGGGAAAATCCACGGCGGTAATATGGGCATTTGGGCCGGAGTTTACGGTGGGCCCATAACAATCTACAACTATGGTGACATTTCAGGCGGCGGCAGCGAGGCCATGCATTTGGGGGACGGCAGCGACACGGTGTGTCTTAACGGGTCGGCAACAGTTACCGGCGTGATGAATGGCGCCAATGGCACCAACTCGTTGATAATCAATCTCGATGGCACGCTTGAACATGTCAATGGCAATGCCGCCAAGAGTGGCCCCAACCTTTCAGCATACGGCTTGGGCACGTCGGGGAGCATCGTGGTTTCCGGAAAGACGTATTCCTGGCAGAACTTCAATGTGTCCGGCACCGTCGCCTCCGGGCGCTCGGCCGGCACGCCATACTCAGGCAGCCCAGTGGCGATGCCCGGCACGATTCAGGCCGAGGACTTCGACAACGGTGGCGAGTGCAGCGCGTATCACGACACGGACACGACCAACACCGGCGGCGCCTATCGTACGACCGGAGTCGACGTCGAACCGACGGCCGACGCTGGTGGCGGCTACGATGTCGGCTGGACGGCAGCGGGCGAGTGGCTCAACTACACTGTCAACGTTGCATCGGCGGGGACGTACACGCTGCAGATGCGCGTCGCCAGCAACGGCGACGGCGGCACGTTCCATGTCGAGTTCAATGGTACGAACGCGACCGGCACCATGACCGTGCCGAATACGGGCGACCTGCAGACGTATCAGACGATCGCCGCGGGCGTGAACTTATCGGCCGGCACGCAAGTGATGCGGCTCGTTATGGACAGCACGGGCAGTCGCGGCTTTGTAGGCAATTTCAACTGGCTCAGCGTGACCGGAAGCACCGGCTCCGGCGGGTCGACCGGCAGTGGAGGTGCGAGCGGTAGTGGAGGTGCCAGCGGCAGTGGAGGTGCCAGCGGCAGCGGAGGTG
>JADGRG010000131.1 GCA_017881145.1 Sandaracinaceae bacterium
CCAGGGCATCCCCAAAGAAATGGAAGGCCGCCTCTTCGAATCGTTTGCCACGCACGGCAAAGCCGAAGGCACGGGCCTCGGCCTCGCGATGGCCAAGAAGATCGTCGACGCCCACTGTGGCCAGATATCCGTGCGCTCGGCGCCCGGGCAGGGTGCGACCTTCCGCATCGAGATTCCCGTCTGAGAGGTCGTTTCGTGGTGCTCATGTCGTGGCAGCGGGCGTTGGGGCTTTTGGGGTTGATTGGCTTTTCGGCCATTGCCGCCGTTGGCTGCAATGTCGATCGCATAGCCGTCAACACTACCGCCAGCGTGCTGGTCGATGCGGAATCCGGCACCCGCGGCTACTTCGACTGGGAGAGCGCCGGCTACGCAGCGGCCTCCGGCATCGTGCAGCTGGAAGGTCTGCACTCGGTGAGCCCCGATAACGAGGCTCTCTCTCTGACGCTGGTGAAAGCCTACATGGCCTATGCCTACGGATGGGTGATGGACGCTCACGACATCGCGGAAGCCCGTGGTGACTTCGAGACCGCCGACCATGAACAGCGCCGAGCGTATCTGATGTATACGCGTGCCAAGAACGTCGCGCTGCGTGTCCTGCGCAACCGCGACGCACACTTCGCCGAGTATCTGGCGAAGGATCCGGTGACCCTGCGCGCGTACCTTGCGAAGCACTTCCACGATGTCGACGACGACGTGCCGCCACTCTTCTGGCTCGTCATGTCTTGGAACGCAGCGGTCAACAACAGCCCGTCGATGGATGAGTTCGTCGACATGCCCGCCATCCGCACCATCGCAGAATGGATCGCGCATCAGAATGCAGCCTACGAAGATGCCGGCGTGCTGGTGTTCTTGGGAGGCTTCGCGTCGTCCTATCCGAAGCAGCTCGGAGGCAATCCCGAACAAGGCAAAGCCTATTTCGAGCGCGCGCTGGCGCTTACCCAGCGCCGAAACCACATCGCACTGGTGAACTACGCGACGCTCTACGGCATCAACGCCCAAGACCGCGAGCTCTTCGTCTCGCTCTTGCGCGAAGTCGTGCAAGCCGGTGACGCCGGGGGCCGCTACCGGCTCGGCAACAAAGTCGCCCGCCGCCGTGCGCTGCGCTTTCTCGCGCGCGTGGACGAGCTCTTCATAGAGTGAGCTGGCGCAGGCGCTCCACCGCCACCGCTGCCATCGCTGCCTGGAGGTTGTAGGAGGGCACGAAGCCCGCCATGGGCAGGCGCAGCACGGCATCGCTCTGCGCCAAGAGCGCGGGATCGATGCCATGGCGTTCGCCGCCGATCACGCACAGGCATCGCTGACGCAGGTCCGTCTGCCAGGGCGCGATCTCGCCGACGTCCTCGATGGCGATCACACGCACGCCGTGCGCCCGCGCGCGCTCTGCCACCTCGCGCCACGACGCGTAGAGCACCGGCAGCAGTAGTGCTGCTCCCATCGAGACGTGCCGAACACGGGCTCGCTCCTGATGGTTCCACGCTGCGTCGATGACGACGCCGTCCGCGCCTGACACTTCGGCTGTTCGCACCGCGAAGCCCGCATTGCTCGGGTAGGTCGCGCGATGCAGGAGCCAGGTGACGCCGCCGCGGGTGAGCAGCTCATCCAGGCTCGCCTCGGGGCTCGGGCCGAGCATTGCCATGGCGTCGGGCGGTTCTGGGCTGCGGCTCATGCGCCGTAGATCGCCGGGCCCGCCGCGCCAGATCCTGGCGCCCTGCGCTTCGGCGCTTGCGATCAGCTGCACTGTCTCGCTGGTTTGGTCCGCTGCCGCCACCAGCAGCATCCGGACCGGGGCTCCCTCTTGCAGCGCGAGGGCAATAGCCGGCCTACCGGCGACATAGCTCCGCGGTCCCGCGCTCACGTTCACTGGCGGCGCCTGCTACCTGTGCCCGCACGTCGCACGCCCATGGCGACCACCTGCAGCACGACCAACACGATCAGTGGCGAGGCGTCGAAGCGACCGGTGTAGGGCGAGAAGATGGCTCGCAACGGCCTGTACACCGGCTCAGTAAGAACGCTCGTAAAGCTGCGCGGGAACTCCGACTCCCGCTGCACCCAGGTTGCCAGCGCGTCGACGATCACCAAGAGCCGTAATGCGTTGATGATGTTAAGAAGCAGCGGCACCGGAATATCCTTGGGCTCAGAACTGCGGTTTGACCTGTCGGTCTGACGCGATCTCGGGGTGTCGGTGCTCCGACAGGCTCAGAAGACCGCGTGCGCAGGGCCATCCTTCGGCGGGAATTCCGCCTCCAGAGGCCCGCGCAGGACGGGATCACTTCATCCGAAGATGAGCCGCGAGAGTGTCTCGGCGACGCAAGCCGGCTTCGGCTCGCCTTCGATTTCAATGGTAATCTTCTGCTTCAGCTGAATCGTATTGGGGTTGACCAGCTCCGCGGAGATCAAGTCGCGGTGCGCCCGCACGCGCGAGTTGACCTTCACCGGCGCGGGGAAGCGCACCTTGTCGAGGCCGTAGTTGACGCCCGCCACGATGCCGGCGTAGCCGTTGGCATCGGCGATGGGAATCGCGGTCTGCAGGAAGGGAATCAGTGAAAGCGTCAGGTAGCCATGCGCGATGGTCACCTTGTAGGGGGAGAACTGCGCGGCTTTCTCGGGGTCGACGTGGATGAACTGATGGTCGCCAGTGGCATCGGCAAAGGTGTTGATGCGGCTCTGTTCGACCTTCAGCCAGTCGCCCGTGCCTTCCGGTTTTCCTTCCAGACGTTTCCAGATTTCGATGGCCTTTTCGGCGTTCGTCGGCATGTTTTCTCCTCTACGAAAACGGGACTTCGTAACTACTCCAAGGCTTTCGGCGCAGCAACGGTTGGCTGCACGAGGCGCAGGTATTTTGCGGCGTTCTGCCACAGAGCCGGGCCGGGTGCGGGCGCGACTCGCGTCGGTTTGGATTCTGCCAGGTGCTGGGCTAGAGTGTTGGACCCCAAAGATCGGAGTCCACCGTGCTGCGCAATCTAGGCCTTGGAGAGCTGCTCGTCATTCTCGTGATCGTAATGCTGCTCTTCGGCTCGAAGAAGCTGCCGGAGCTCGCGGACGGGATGGGCAAAGCCATCCGCAACTTCAAGCGCGGCATGAACACCGAAGGCGGTGACGACGTGACGCCTGCCGACAAGCAGGTGCCGTCGCGCTCCGGCGCAACCGAGCTGAAGACGGAAGCCAAAGACGTCACGCCAGTCACCCCTGTCGAGCGCAAGCCCTGACAGAGAGTGACCCGGCCTTGGTTGTTTGGTGGTGACGGTGCAGGTCGCCTGCGACTCTCCGGTCGGCTAGACTGAGCCCCATGGCCGCGCAATGGAACCGCATCACGTTCGACCCACAGGTGATGGGCGGAAAGCCCTGCATCCGCGGAATGCGCGTCACCGTCGGGACGATCGTCGGCCTGCTCGCCGCAGGCAAGTCGGCGGCGGAGATCCTCGCCGCGTATCCATACCTCGAGGCTGACGACATCAAGGAAGCGCTGGCCTACGCGGCTTGGCGGGCCGAAGAGCAAGAGCTGCCGCTGCCGGGGGCTCCGCGGTGGGAGACCCACGCGCGAACGACGCCGTCATCATGACCCGGGTTTCAAGGGCGTAGCACTAGTTGGGCGGCTCTTGGTTATCCGCGTAGAGACGATGTCATCCCCTCGCTGTTCTTCCACGCGGCAGAAATTGATCTTCATTCGGGTTGGTGGTTCGGGGCAAAGACTGCGGGTGGGCTCGCACCCGCGCTGCCGCCAACCCCACCCCGTGCTCCAGCTCTTCATCCTCGATATCGATGTCGAGCTGGCACCAGAGCGGCAAGTGATCCGACAGTTCGTACGTGAACTTCGTCTTCGTCATCTCGGCTTGCTCTGGATAGAGCGCGCGGTGATCGCCCGCGTAGAAGTCGAGGACTCCGCCGTGGTTCGTGAACGACCTGGCGTACTTCGGCAGATGCAGGATCTGATCGTAACGCTTGTTCTTCGCGAGGTTCGAGCCGTGCTCACCCAGCAATGCGGCCGGCATCTGCAAGCCCTCTGCGGTGATGGCTGCGTAGAGCGGGCTCTCGGTGCTGGGGATGTTGAAGTCGCCCACCACGATCACGTCGTGATCGCCGAGGCCGCGACTCTTCAGGCGTGAGGCGACCCAGTCGGCGAGCAGCTTCAGTTCGGTCACGCGGCTCACTTCTCCCGCGCCCCAGCGGATGTGCGCGGCGAGCAACACGAAGTCGAACTTGCCGGCACGGAAGCCGGCCATGTACGGCGGGCGCCACCAGTCGATCTCCGAGACGTACTCTTCGCCGACCTTCTTTCGCGGCGCCTCTGCCTGGCCCACTAGGCCCGTGGGCTTCACGGCGCGCTTGTCGAACACGAAGCCGATGCGCTCGCTGTTGCCGCCGGCGTCGGTCAGGTAGTCCGAAAAGATGGCATCCCAATACGGGCCGAGCAGCGCGAGCACGCGCTTCAAGTCGTCGAGGTCCGAAGCAAGCTCCACCACGGCGACGAGATCGAAGCTCGCGATGATCTCGGCGATGTAGCGCAGCGACCGGTCGCTGCGCTCGGCCTTGCCGAACTCTCGAATGTTCCAGGTCGCGATGTTCAGCGACTGGTCGAGGCACGAGCTTGGGATCTCGCATTGAGCGATGCGTTTGCGCAGCACATCCAAGCCCTGCACGGTGTCGCGATCGATCTCTTGCTTCTGCATGACGGGCTCCTTCAAAGCGCCGCAGGTTGCGCGAGCCTTCTCGCTTCTTGAATCTCGCAG
>JADGRG010000132.1 GCA_017881145.1 Sandaracinaceae bacterium
CGCGGCCACGTAGGTCATCTGGCCATCCGGGCTCTCGACGCCGAGGATGAGCATGTGCTCGGCGAGCCAGCCCTCCTTCCGGCCGAGGGCGCTGCCAATGCGCAGGGCGAGGCACTTCTTGCCGAGCAGCACGTTGCCGCCGTAGCCGCTGCCCACCGACCAGATGGTGTTGTCCTGCGGGAAGTGGCAGATGAAGCGGCGCTCGGGGTTGACGTCGAGCATGGAGTGCAGGCCGCGGTTCCACTGGTTTCCATCGCCCAGCATGTCGAGCGCGGGTTTGCCCATGCGGGTCATGATCCGCATGTTCAGCACCACGTAGACGCTGTCGGTGATCTCGATGCCGATCTTCGACGATTCAGAGCCGACCGGGCCCATCACGTAGGGCACTACGTAGAGCGTGCGGCCCTTCATCGAGCCGTCGAAGAGCGCGCTCAGCTTCTTGTAGGCATCCGCGGGCGCCATCCAGTTGTTGGTGGGGCCGGCTTCTTCCTTGGTCGGCGTGCAGATGAAGGTGAGCTGCTCGACGCGCGCGACATCGTTCGGGTTGGAACGGCTGTAGTAGCAGCCCGGCAGCTTCTCCTGGTTGAGCGGCTCGATGGCGCCTTGTGCCACCGCGACTTCGGTGAGCCGCTTGTGCTCGGCCTCGCTGCCATCGCACCAGACCACTTGATCGGGCTTGGTGAGCTTGGCCATCTCGTCGACCCAGCCGAGCAGTTGTTTGTTGTTGGTGAGCGGCTTATTTCCAGGATTCGTGCTTGTCATGGTTCTTTCTGCCACCTGCGCAATAAGAAAAACGCGGCAACTCTACTCCTTCGCGCGACATGATCCAGGCGTTTCCGCTAGGTCAAAGCGCAGGCTCGTGGACCAGCTCGTCTCGCTGATGGAAGCTGCCGACCGCGTCGACTCCACCGTCGGCCTGCAGATGGCCTATCTCAAGACGTGGGCGGCGCGCGCACACAACGACCTGGCGTTGCGCGTTGCCACATACTTATAGTAATGTGTTGCCACTGAACTTCGGCCGCACCTGGAGGTCACCGCCATGCGAGAACGAAGCCGCGAACAAGGCCGACGGATCAGAGTCGACACGCTGCTTGGCTTGCAGGGGGTAGAGCGGCCGTCCGGTGCAGTGGAGTGCAGCACTGACGGTTCCTGTGGTCGCACCACGGAACGCGCAAGCCGTCCGCGTCCCCGGCGTGAGGCGCGCTTCTTCAGCTTGTGGGCCGCAGAAATCTGCGGCTGAAGTGCTGGTCTACGGGTGCTTCAGGGAACCGGCGCGCTGGTGGGCACGTTGGGCGCCTTTCGGATCTCGGTCTTGGACCAGCAACGAGTAGCGCTCGTAGGCGCTGACCGCTTGATCGACTTGCCCCATCTTCTCGTAGCAGTTGGCCAGGTCGTAGTAAGCGCCGGCGTCGTCCGGATCCTTCTCGATCACCTTGCGGTAGAGCGGGATTGCATCGGCGAAGCGCTCGACGCCGCGTAGCGTGATGGCGAGGTTGCGTGTCAGGCCTAGGTCCGTGGGCTTTTGCTCCAGTGCGCGCTGCAAGTAGACGATCGCCTCTTCGTAGCGCCGCTCCTTGCGGAGCACGACGCCTAGGTTGTTGAGCAGGTCTGCATCGTGCGGATGCTTCTCGGCCGCGGCTTGCATCACTTGGATGGCTTCGGCGTTCTTGCCGAGCTGTCGCAGGCAGAGGCCGAGGTTCGCCGCGCTGAGCGTGTCGTCCGCGTCGAGCTCGAGTGCCGTGCGCAGCCGCGGCACCGCTTCTTCGTAGCGCTTCAGGTGCAAGAGCGCGGAGCCAGCCTGCGCGTAGGCGGGCGCATGTTTCGGCGAGAGCGTGATGACCTTCTCGAACTCCTTCCACGCACCCGTGTAGTCGCCGGTGCTGGCGAGCACGCCGCCGAGCGAAAGGTGCGCCGCCGCATGTTCCGGCCGCAGGCGCACGGCTTCGCGCAACTCGCGCAGGGCTTCCGCGGTGGCGCCCTTCTTCTTCTGATCGATCCCGATGCGGTAGTGCGCCTCGGCCTCGTCGGCGCGTGCGGTCGGCAGCAGAGCTGTGCAGAGGCAAATGCAAGAGAGGCTGAGCAGGAGCGTGAAAAGGCGCGTGCTTCTGTGTGAGCTCATGACGAGACGTCCTCCATGGGAGCAGGGACGAGACATGCCGGCCGCCCATTCTGTGGCGCCGGATGCCCGCGATGATGGCTCGCCAGCGGGCGCTTGGACAGCCCCACCTGCGGGTCGTGGCTTGGATCGGGCGAACCCGGTCTCGGCGCAAGGTGGGGCGTGATACGCTGCGCCTACCGTGACGGTCGAGAGTGCGCCCAAAAAGACGATCGACATCGTCGTCCCTGCGTTCAACGAAGAAGCGTGCATCCGGGCGTTCTATGAGCGCACCACGCGCGCCCTTGCTGGCCTGCCGTATGCGTTTCGTATTCTCTTCGTCGACGACGGTTCCACCGACCAGACCGCCGAGGAATGCCTCGCGCTCGGCCGAACAGACCCGCGCGTCGGGCTCTTGCGCTTTTCCCGCAACTTCGGCCACCAAGCCGCGCTCACCGCGGGGCTCGACCTGGCCGACGCCGACGCCGTGATCACGCTGGATGCAGACCTGCAGCATCCACCCGAGAAGCTGCCGGAGTTCATCGCCGCCTGGGAGCAAGGGGCGGAGCTCGTCTCGGGTGTGCGGCGGCGCGCCTCGTCGATGTCGCTGTGGAAGCGGCTGAGCTCGGCGCTCTTCTACCGATTTCTCAACGCCATCTCGTCGTCCAAGATCACTCCGGATGCGCCGGACTTCCGCTTGCTCGATGCCAAGGTGGTGCGCGCCATCCGGCGCTTGCGTGAGCAGAGCCGGTTCTTGCGCGGCATCTACTCCTGGGTCGGGTTTCGCCAGGTCGAGATCTTCTACGACGAAGAGAACCGCAAGGCGGGCGGCTCGCACTACGGCACACTCGACATGCTCTTCTTCGCGCTGCGTGCCGTGACCAGCTTCTCGCGCGCCCCGCTGCGGCTCTCGACCTACGTCGGTCTGTGTGTCTCGGGCCTGGCGTTCGGGTTTGGCGTCTACGCCGTGGTCCAAAATGTCGTGTTCCACCAGGTGATCCGTGGCTGGACCTCGCTGGCGGGGCTGGTGTCGTTTCTTTCTGGCGTGCAGCTACTCACGCTCGGTGTGCTCGGCGAGTACCTCGGCCAAGTGCTCGAAGAGAGCAAGCAGCGGCCTCTCTATCTGGTCGCCGAGTCGCACCTGCCGGAGCTCTCTGCGCCCAAGCGTGCAAGTGGTCGAGAGCCACCTTCCAGCGATGCGTAGGTGCGCCGACGTCGATTTCTGGATAGGCTCTCGGTCAGCGCGGCAGCCGGCTTGCAAGTGCGCTCCAACGTGGTTGTGCGAACAAACGGTCGAGCTCGAGGCGGAAGCGTGCAGCGTTCGGGTGCTTGGACCGGATGAACGCGAGCGCTTCACCACACTGCATGTTGTTCGGATCGTGCAGCAAGCACTCGAGCACGTGCCGCGCGCTCGCCGCCTGATCGCTGTCGAGCGTCGCGTAGGCCGCAAGCAGTTGCGGCTCCGGCGCATCGGGGTGCGTAACGATCTCATGCTCGGCGAGCGCGAGCGCAGCCTGCTTCTGCCCCGAGAACAAGAGCGCGGTGCCGAGGCGCGAGGCCCAAAGCAGCTGGTTGGGTGCCAGCGCGTGTGCGCGGACAAGCTCGGGCACCGCTTCCGCGTAGCGGCGCTGATTGAGCAGCGCGACCCCGAGCATGCCGTGGCCGTGCGAGCGCTCGGGCGCGGCGCGCGCGATGGACGCAATGAGCGTGGCCTCGTCGGCCCAGTCGTAGACCGCGACGTGGCTGCGTAGGAACAACAAGCCGAGGTAGGCATACGCGAATAGCGTGAGCACGCGCGGCACACGCAAGTAGGGGGCGAGCGCGTGACCTGCGCGCGCGCCAGCGGCCACCGCGCCAATCACCCCGATGCTCCACGGCAAGTACACGTGGCGCCCGAAGCCGGGCCAGAGCTCGGTGGTGGTGAGAGCGACTGGAGCGAGGGCGCACGAAAACCACAGCGCGCTCCAGCTTTCGACCCGCGCGCGAGCGCGCACGCGAAACAAGAACGCGCACAAGGCTAGCAGCAAGAGCGCGCACAGCGCCTGCCCGAGCGGCGCGATGGCCGCGTAATCTTCATTGAGCGCGCGCGGATACGACCACAAGGGAACCACCACGTTTAGCGCTGCGTCCAGCAACAATACCGGAGCGTTGGCGAGCGCACGCCAGCGGGCGCTCGAGAGCTCGAGCCCCGCGACGCCAGACAGCACGTGGGCGCGCAGCGCGAGATACAATACCGAAGCGACCAGCAGCGGCAGCAGAGTGCGCAGCCTCGCGCGCCAGGTCACCCCGAGCGCACTGCTCGGCCAGAGCGCAATCGCCGGGAGTGTGAAGAGGAGCGGCTCCTTGGCCAGCAATCCGAGCGAGAACGCGCCACCCGCAGCGAGCGCGCAGGCGCCCTGCACGAAGCGTGTCCGACCCGCGTCTCGGCCGAGCACCAGCAGCCACAGCGCGAGCAGGCCACAGGCCGTGCTCAACAGGTCGAAGCGCCCACTGATCCAAACGTGCGCCTCCGTCAGCAGCGGCGTGAGCCCGAACCACGCAGCCGCGATCAACGCCGCCCGTGCGTCCTGCAGCAAGCGCCGTGCGTGCAGGTACACGAGCGACACGCACGACAAGTGCAGGAGCGTGTTAATCAGGTGTTGTACGATGGTTAAGCCCCCGCCCCACGCATAGCCTGCATAGAACGACAGCAGCGTGAACGGCCGGTACAGATCGAGCGGCTGATCGAGAGCGCGCGCCCCGCTATCGAGCACGAGCGCAAGCGTACTGGTGCCAAACACGCGCCACGGAGCGCCTTGCGCATGCAGCTTTGA
>JADGRG010000002.1 GCA_017881145.1 Sandaracinaceae bacterium
AGAAGCCTAGCCGCGGCACACTCTACGAATCTGGTCGGAGCTTGCGCGACTTGCTGCACGACATCGAGCGACAGATCATGGTCGAAGCGATCGCAGCCAACGGCAACAACAAGGGGGCTGCAGCACTTGCTCTCGGCACGGAGCGCTCACACTTCTACAAGAAGTGCCGGCAGTACGGCATCGGCGGCGCGGACAACTAACAGGAACGCATGGAGCGCGATGTGGATCGCGGTCCAGTGCGCTATTGTCCCGGCTTGGGGATGTACTTGGGATAGGGATGACGGATCACCACAACAGCGGTACGGAGTTCCAGGAACGCGAGGCGGCAGAGCGCGCGCTGGTCACACGAGCCCGGATGCACTCGTGCTTGCTCCGCTTGGGCGAGCTTGCGCTCTCCGGCCTGGATGTCCAACGACTCTCGGAAACCGTGACCCAGTCGGTCGCCGATGCACTCGGGGTTCCGCTCTGCGAGGTGCTCCACTTCCTGCCGGAGCAGAATCACTTCGTGCTGCAGGCGGGCGTAGGTTGGCAGGACGGGCTGATCGGACGCGCAACTTTCGGCGCGGGTGAGAAATCGCAAGCTGGCTATACCCTAGTGCACGACGGTCCAGTGCTGGTCGAAGACCTGCGCGATGAAGCTCGCTTCCAATGCTCAGAGCACCGGCTCGATCACGGAGTCATGAGCGGGATATCCACCGTCATCCGTGGAGCCAAGCGTGCTTATGGAGTGCTCGGCGCGGACAGTCAGACAGCTCGACGTTTCACTTCCGAAGAGGTGGATTTCGTCGTCGCCGCAGCCAACGTGCTCGCGCTGGCGCTCGCGCGCGGCGAAGCCGAAGACGAGCGACTGGCTGCGGTTTCGGCGCTGGCGCGGAGCCAGGGTGACTTCCGACGCGTGCTCGAGAGCGTTCCGGATGCAGCTGCCGTGCTGCGCGAGCAAGGCATCGTGTATGCGAACACTCTCGCAGCGACGGGGCTCGGCTATTCGTCGCCTTCACTCCTGCTGGGCAAACGGGTCGCCGAGCTCGTTCCAGCCGAGGACGCAGCGAGCGCCAGCCAACGCTTCGTGCAGGCGCTGAGCACTGGAAGATCCCTGCCGCCCTACGAGCAGCGTCTGGTGCGATCGGATGGCGAGATCGCCTGGAACGAGCTCGCTGCTGCCATGCTGCACGATTTCGAGGGAGCGCCAGCGCTCCTGATCTTCGCCCGCGATGTCACGGAGCGACGCAAGATGCAGGAGCAACTGATGGTTGCCGATCGCATGGCCTCGATCGGCACGCTCGCCGCCGGCATCGCCCACGAGATGAACAATCCGCTGGCGGCCGTGATCGCGAACCTGGACCTCGCTGACCGCGCACTCTCGCGGCGCGTCAAGCTCGATGAGGAGCTGACCGAGCTTCACGAAGAAGTGCGTGACGCGAGGGAGGCGGCCGAGCGAGTGCGCCACATCGTGCGCGATCTCAAGCTCTTCGCGCGGGTCGAACACGAGAGCAAAAGCCACGTCGATGTGCAGCACGTCCTAGCGTCGTCGCTCCGCATGGTGTGGAACGAGATCCGTCATCGAGCGCGCCTGGTCACCCAATACACGCAGGTTCCTTTGGTGGAGGCCAACGCATCACGCCTCGGACAAGTGTTTCTCAACGTGCTGATCAATGCGGCACAAGCCATCCCGGAAGGCCGCGCCGACGCCAATACGGTGCGGGTCGCAACCAGCACGAGCGCAAGCGGTGGCGTCATTGTCGAGATCACCGATACGGGAGTGGGCATTTCTCCGGCGAATATGCACCGCATCTTCACGCCCTTCTTCACCACCAAACCTGCCGGCGAAGGCACCGGGCTGGGTCTATCGATCTGCCAGCGCATCATCACGGAGCTGGGCGGCAGGCTCACCCTGCAGAGCGAACCCGGGACGGGCACCACCGTTCGCGTCGAGTTGCCCGCAGCCGGCGGCGCCCCCGCCCAGGTTGCACCGCCTGTACGCGTTTCGATTCCGGCGCGCAGACGAGGACGCATTCTGATCGTCGATGACGAGCCGGGAATCACGACCAGCGTGCTGCGACTCTTCTCGCCAGATCACGACGTGATCGCAAGCCAGAGCGCCGACGCTGCGCTGACGCGTCTACGTGATGGGGAGCGCTTCGACATCATCCTCTGTGATCTCATGATGCCGCAGATGACAGGAATGGAGCTGCACCAGGAGCTGTGCACGTCCCTACCCGATCAAGCCGCGCGCATGGTCTTCCTGACCGGGGGCGCGTTCACCTCCGGCGCACGAGGCTTCCTCGAGAAGGTCGACAACCCGCGGATCGACAAGCCCTTCGACGTGCCAGCACTGCGCTCGCTGATCAAGGAGCGGATCGGTTGAACGCAAGCGCCCGGCACAGACGCGAGCGGTGAAGCATCAGCGGCCGCGCCGAATGAGCACACTGGTCGGGACGACCCGCGCTACCTGAAAGCCATCCGGCACACCGCGCACTTTCACTTCGAGTGCGAGCATGCCGGTTGCGGGCGCCGCTGGCCCGATCTCCACATAGGGCACCAACTCGTCGGGCTCGAGATCCGACAGGGCACGCACTGGGCCGCGCAACACGACCGAGACCACCGCTGGCCGCACGGTCGCCGGCCCGGGCCCAAGCACGGCCACAGTGAGCCGACGCAACACGCGCTCTCCGAACTCCGGAACGACTTCCAGGCGCACATCGGCAGATGACGAATCGAGGTACGACACATGCCCGGGCAGCGGTTCCAGGTGGACACGACGCTCGTGCACACCGGCTGGCATTCCGTCGATCGCGATGTCGTCGGTGAACACCTCTGTGATCGGCCGGACATCTTCCTCCGGGCCACGAATCGTGACGGTCGCAGGCGTGACGGTGACCGGCCTGCGTATCGCGTAGCCTTCGTCGACAGCACCACGCACTCGGGGCCGGCTCGGCACCTTGCGTTCGGCGCTCTTCGCCCAGACCAGCTCCACTGCACGCGGATCGATCGAAACCACCTGCGCCGTACCCGCAACGTCGATCGCGGCCGGATCGAAGTAATAAAACCGTCGACTGGTGTCGCGCAAATCCATTTGCACCGGCGTGAAGTCCTCGTGCTGCAGCGCCGAGATCCGGGAGCGGCTGCCACGGAGCGTGACTTTGACTTGGTGGGGCAGGTCGGTGACCAGCAGCGTGTCGGAGTGGGGAGGCGGCAGCAGCGCGACCACATCCAGATAGACAGAACGCTGCGCGTCCGTGTCGCCGTGGACGAGCGAGAAGAGGCCGATCGAAAGCACCGCCGAAAGCAGCTTCAGCGGCAGGTTATCCAGCAGCAGCCGCGCCAGCACGCCCCGCTCGTTCTGTGCGACGGCATCTTTCACGTAGCCTCTGAGCCTTCGTTCGGCTTGCTCCCGGCCTCAGGCGCGGCAGCTCCCGGTGGCTGGCTGGCGCGGGAGAGCCGATCCTTGTTCTCCCGCTTCTCGGCGCCCTCTTTGTGGCCAGCCTTGCGCTTCGGACGCTTCTGGAAGAGACCCAAGAGCACTTTGCGCAGGAGCGCCGCATCGAGATTGCGCACGATGTTACCGTTGAAACAGAGACTCACCTCACCGCGCTCCTCGGAGACGACGATGACAACCGCGTCGGTTTCTTCCGACAAACCGATCGCCGCGCGGTGGCGCGTGCCCAGATTGCGATCGAGCTTGGTCGTGGCGGTGAGCGGCAAGAACGCACCGGCCTGCCAGATCCGCCCTTCTCGAATGATCACGGCCCCGTCGTGCATGGGGTTCTCATGGCTCGGGATGAAGATGCTATAGAGCAACTCCCGCGACACCGTGGCGTCGAGGAATGTGCCCGGCTCGATGAACTCGTCGAGCATCCCCTCACGCTCGAACACGATCAGCGCGCCAATCTTCTTCTGTGCGAGTGAGGTCGCAGCCTTGACGGCGTCGTCGATCACCTGATGTTCCATCGCTACGCCAGCCGATGCAAAGAACGGCCGACGACCGAAGCGCACCAGTGCGCGCCGGATGTCTTGCTGGAAGATCACCACGACGATCAACACGAGCGAGGTGAGCAGCGTGTCGAGCATCGTGTAGAGGGTCACCAGCCCGAGGCGTTTGGCCGCTTGATACACGACGAACACGAGCACAAGGCCAAGGCCCATCTGCATCGCCTTGGTGCCCTTGAGCAGGAGCAGAACGCCGTAGAGGATCACCGCCACCAACGCGATGTCCGCGAGATCCCAGAACACCAGGCCCAGATCGCGACCAAAGAAGTGCAGGAGGCGTTGGCCGAGGTCGCTCAGCACGAAGCCACCTCCTGGCCAGTCGCACCGAGAATCGCTTCGGCGACCACCACGGCTTGCCGCATCACCTGCACGTCGTGCACCCGCACGCCGCGCGCACCGGCGAGCACGGCAGCGGTGACGGCGGCTGCCGTGCCACCCATCCGCTCGCTCGTATCGGCGGCTTGGCCGGTAGCGGCTAGCTCAGCGGCGGCGATGAACGCCTTGCGTGACGGACCGACCAGGACCGGATGACCGAGCTCGACTAGCGCAGCGAGCGCTCGCAGGAGAGCCAGAGACTGTCCGGCTGTCTTTGCGAAGCCGATACCCGGATCGAGCCAGATGCGCGAAGCAGCTACGCCAAAGCCCTTCGCGCGTTCCACCGCCGTCGAAAGCTCAGCTTCCACGTCAGCCACAACGTCGGTGTAGACGACGTTGTTCCCGAACACCCGACCGTCTCCGCGGTTGTGCATCAGGACGAGCTCGACGCCGCGACCTGCCACGAGCCGCAAGAGCGCATCCGAGCTCCCCGTCGAGACATCGTTCACGACGCTCGCACCGGCGTCGAGCGCTGCTTCGGCAACCTCTGGTTTCACCGTGTCGATCGAAACCCGCGCACCGAGCTCGCGCCGGATTCGCGTGATGACCGGAACCACGCGCCGCACTTCTTCCTGCACGCTGACTGGCTCGGCACCGCCGCCATAGGCTGCGCTTGGCGGACGCGAGGATGCGCCGCCGACGTCGATGACGTCCGCGCCCGCGGCGACTAGGCGCTCTGCCTTCGCGAACGCAGCTTCGACGGTGAACGCCTCTCCACCGTCGCTGAAGGAGTCTGGCGTGACATTGAGCACCCCCCACACCTGGCAGCACCTACCTTTCGATCGTTGCCCAGGCATGCCTGGAGGCTCTCCTTTTGACTCGTGACTGCTGTGGACCGGCACCCCCCTCAAGGTGCTGGACGACATAACTCTGAGCTTCTAGCTCCCGGACGGAACCTCACGCGGCCGCGGTGTGAAGATCGAGCTCTTGCGCTTGTCCTTGTCCTTGCTCTTGCGCTGCTTCTCGGCGTAGCGCGGGATCTCGATGCGCTTGCGCTCGGGCAAGGGCTGGCCTTCCATCACAGCGATGATCTCCTCGGCATCCAGCGTTTCGCGCTCCAGGAGCGCATGCGCCATGGCGCCGAGCTTGTCCATGTTGCCTTGCAGGAGCTCCTTCACACGCGTGTACTGCCGCGTGACGATGTGGTGCACCTCTTGGTCGATTTCGCAGGCAGTCTTCTCCGAATACTCGCCACGACGCGGACCCGGCATGAAGGGCAGGAACGATTCTTCACGCTCCAGATAGGCGAGCGGACCCATCTTGTCGCTCATGCCCCACTCCGTGACCATCGACCGCGCGATGTGCGTCGCCTGACGGAAGTCGTCGGCAGCGCCGGTCGTCAGCTCGCTCAGCGCAAGCTCCTCCGCGATGCGTCCCGCCAGCGCCATGCCGATGCGATCGAGCGCCCAGTCCTTGGTGTAGCCGAGGCGGTCTTCCTTGGGCAGCGACATGGTGACGCCGAGCGCCGGACCACGCGGGATGATCGACACCTTGTGCACCGGATCGTGGTTGGGCAGCAGGTGCCCGACCACGGTGTGACCGGCTTCGTGCCAGGCCGTACGGTTCTTCTCTTGGTCGTTGATGACCATGGAGCGGCGCTCGGTGCCCATCAGCACCTTGTCTTTCGCCATCTCGAAGTCGGTCATCGAGACCTCGTCCTTGTCGAGCCGCGCCGCCAAGAGCGCCGCTTCGTTGACGAGGTTCTCGAGGTCCGCGCCCGAGAAACCGGGCGTTCCGCGCGAGATGATCTCGAGCTCGACGTCGCCGGCCAGCGGCACCTTCTTGGTGTGCACGGCGAGGATGCCGAGACGGCCATTCATATCGGGACGCGGCACGTTGATGCGGCGATCGAAGCGACCCGGACGCAGAATCGCCGG
>JADGRG010000133.1 GCA_017881145.1 Sandaracinaceae bacterium
CGCAGAACCGTGCACTCGACTGAAAGAGGTCACCCTGGGCTGGGCTTCGGCCAAGCGTCATGCTCACACCTGATCAGAGCGGGCCCGGGGCGTCAACGAAAAACACCAGTCACCTAGGAGGCTTGATATGCAGCTGACGATTCGAACCGCCCCAGCGAAAACCGGCACGACCTGCGGCCACCACTCGATCCCCACGCGGGATCACAAAATGTGGCCGCATTCAGCCCTGGCCAGTGAGCCGCTGGTGCCCCGTGTCTGACAACAGTGATCTCTTTGCCCGAGTGGCGCTACGCATCGAGCTGGAGAGGGCTCCTCTCTCTGGCTCGGCAAGTCCTGGTGGTTCCCGCCGCCCAGCCTGCCAGCCCTTTCCCTCAAGCCACTGTGCCGGGGAACATGGGGCTGGCGCTGCCCAGCACGCCATCGCCGACCTCGAACCCGAGGCCACGCGAGTGCGGCTCGCCGGCGGGTGCAGACTTGATCTGGGAGATCATGTTCAGGGGGACGGACTTGATCGCGGAGATCATGTTCCTGACCAGAACGGGGGCAGCCATGGCTGGCGTTGATCCACGCCTTGCTCAGGCCGATCAAGTGGTGGCCGACCTTCCCCGTCTCTTGACCGTGCCTGAGGCCGCCCAAGCCCTTCGGTTGAGCACACGCCAGGTCAAGCGACTGTTGGCTAGCCAACGCCTCCAGCGGGCCCAGCTTGGCACCAAGGTGTTGATCCCTCGGACCAGTGTTGCCGCCTACTTGGTCACGTGTCTTCGGTAGCCCGCGATTCCCGCCAAAAAGTAGGAGCAACAGTAGGAGCAGCGGTTCTTCTGGAATCGTGACTAGAACGAAAACCCCTGTTCTACTGAGTCGGGGCAACAGGATTCGAACCTGCGACCTCCTGCTCCCAAAGCAGGCGCACTACCAGGCTGTGCTATGCCCCGAAGGCGCGCAATGTAGCGGACAGGGGTGGCAGGCTCAAGCGCTCGATCGCTTTTCGTTGCAGCACCGACGCTAGAGCATCGGCGCTGCTTCTTCGGGCAGCGGCGGTGGGGCGTAGTAGTCGACGACTCGAATCGGACGCTGACTGAGCTTGGCGCACACGGTTTGCCGCATCCCGACGACGTCACCGCCGATCTGCAGTGGCGTCGGCGTTTCGCAGTGAACCGTCATGCGTTCGACCAGGAAGTCGTGGAGTCGATCGCTGCGATAGGTGCCTTGCCAAATCTTGTGCAGGTTGGCCACCGCCGCGACGGAACCGAAGTTCACGACGCGCAGGTTGAAGCGATCCTCGCGCTCATCGGCGTAGGGGAATACGCGCGCACCAAAACCCCAGTAGGGGATGGTGCTGAACGCGAGCATGCGCACCGGGCCCGCATAGATGACTTCACCAGTCTCGATCGGAGCGCCGACCGGTCGACCATCCTGGCCGATGCGCACGGCGGGTCCACCGTCGTTCACCACGCGCACGTTGAGCACGGATTTGAATAGGTACTGCGGCGCTGAGCGGCCGAAGAACGCCGCAGCGTGCATCACCAGACCGCTGGCGGCGCGCTTGAGCACGGGCGTGCGGTAGAAGAAGTCGCGCGTGATCTCGTAGTTCTGAAGCGCAATCGCGTCAGCGCCCAAACCGGCGAAGGGCGTGAGCATGTCGTCCACCTCGATGAGACGCAGCACGCGCGAACCACCCTCGCGCCGCAGACGCGCGAGATCGGCCACCACACCTCTACCGCGCGGGTTCTGCGCGCCGAGCACCCACGCCAGCGCGTTGCCGGTGCCGAGCTTGAGCAGCCCAAAGCGCGGCAGCGGACGGTTGGCGCGCTCGGCGCAGTGCACGATCCACGAAACCATCTGCACGAAGGTGCCGTCACCACCGCCCGTCAGCACTGTGGGATAGCCACGCTCCACGATGGTGCGAGCGATCTCCTTGCCCTCTTCCAAGTTGCGCGAGACGAAGAGGTCTCCGCTCTGCACGATCTGGTCGAGGATCTCGACGAGGTCTTCGGTAACTTGCTTCGCGTTGCCGTTGACGACCACCGCGACGCGGTCCGCGGCGGTCGGCCAACGTGAAGCATTCGACAGAGGAGGTTGCGAGCTCGGTGGCTGCGAGCTCGGTGGCTGCGAGTTCGGTGGCTGCGACTCCGACGCCATCGCGCTAGTTCCTAAAAGAGGTCGCGAAGGCCGGCTTCGTTCTTCTTCTTGGTCTTGAGCACGACGTTCAGGGCGCGCAAGATCCGCGTCTTGGCGGCGCCACTCAGCTTGCCACCAGCGAGAGCACGGCGAATGGTCGGGCCGCTCACGGGACGACCGGAGCGCGGCTTCTTGCTGGCGATTTCCTTGGCGGCTTCGTCGCCACCCTTGGCGCGCTTCTTCGCCAACCTGATTACGCGGTCTTCGGGCCGCAACGCCTCGAGGTCGCGTGAGGCGGCGACGACGCGCCGGAGGTCGATCTTCTGCTTCTTGAGGTAGTCGTCGAGTTTGATCATGGTCCAACTTTCGATGCGAGGAATACGATGAATCTTGCCGCGGGTCCGAAGCGATGGGCCGACCTGCTCGGCCGGCAACCGCCGCAGTGTGCGGACCGGGTACCGTAGTGAGATCGTAGAGCGCGCGCAAGACCGCGATCCGAAACCACAGTGCGCACACACCACCGCAGAAAACCGCGTAATTTCAGCTCTGCGTTACACCTTTACCACCCGATTACGCTGTATATAGACTCTCGGGTGGGCCGTCATGCAGACTTCACCCTGCGGGGAGACGCGAGGGTGCGATTGGCAAAGCGAGAGATGGAAGAGCGCAGAGCCGAAGGCGCGACCCGCAGAGCGCTGATCGCGTTCGCGCTGCTCGGCTTGGCGACTGCCATCACTTGGAAAGCGGAAGCGTGTCGAAGTAGACCAGCCGCGCGCGATGGGCGGCCGAGTCCGAGACATCGATCGGCAGTGTCGGATCGAGGAGCTCGGGGTCGGTCTCGAAGATCTCGTATTCCTCGACGACCAGGCGATATTCGTTCTTGTCGCCAAAGCTAGCCGGCAACACCACGCTGCCGCGGAAGTAGACCAGCTCCGGCGTCTTGCCGAGCAGGTAGGGCAGCAGGTTCGACACGCCGCCGAGCAGCTGCCAACCGAGGTCTCCGAGCGCGGGATTCTTGCGCTGCTCGACGTAGGCGCGCACCAAGCGACCACGGCCGGCCTCGGCGTTGTGGTTGAAGCCCAGCGGAACGTAGCCCTTGCGTGCGCTCGGTGGCGGCTCGTGGGTCTGCGCGTGCACGACGCTCTTGGCCATCACACCCGAAACCGACACGTTGATCGAGGTGGTGTCGTAGGTGATGGCAGCCGTGCGGTCGGCCACCAGTTGAGCGAAGTCCGCGCGCACCGTGCGCGAGAGGTGCGCGTTGTCGAGCGAATAGGGTTGGAAGCGCGCCAGCGAAAGCCGCACGAAGGGGAAGTAGCTCGCGCCCGGATCGAGCACCAGGTCGAAGTAGTAAAGCTGGCGGTCCTGATTGTATTGCGGAGCGATCCCAACCGCGGTGACCAAGAGGTCGCTGCGACTCGGGTCGATCTCGGCCATAGTCAGGCCACTCTGCACGGTCGGAGCAGCACTCGGATCGGCCATGTCGTAGACGAAGCTCGCAGGCGCAAGCTCCGTGTTCGGGCCGCTGGAATCCCAGATCGGATCGCTACCCCACTGCGACACGTATTTCTTTAGATCATCGGGCACCGGCGCACCGGCTGGCGGAAGAATCACGCCGAGCAACTCGTCGTCGCCGGATGAATACCAGGTGCGATCCACGTAGATGCGCAGGCCGCGACCTGTGCGCGTGCTGGTCTTCTTGTCGTCGGAGAGCGACCACTCGAAAGTCGGGATGATGTATTGCAGCCGCGGCGCATCCGGGCGAGCGGCGTTCGGGATGTTGATAGCGTCCGTCTCGGCGCCGGCCAGCTTGAGCAAGTCGGGCTGCGACGCCAGCTCGGGGAAGTGCTCGCGATAACGTGTCGTTGCAAGCGCGTGATATTTGATCATGCGGTGCTTGGTGTCGCCGAGCTCGTGGCGCACCACTTCGCAGGGCGGTGGCAGCTTCAGGGTCGACTCGTCGTAGCCGATGTCGTGCTCGTAGACACGGCCCGTCCGGTCTTCCGTGGTCGGCTTCGGCAGGGAAAGCCTGTCCACCGTCTCGCTCCAGGCGGCGTAGAGCTCCAGGCGCCCCGTGCTCTCCGAATGGCTGGTCACCGAGCCGGAGAGCCTGACGAAGGTTTCGCCGAGGTTGCGCGCTACGGTCAGCGGATCCACGCGCGGCGCCTGCAAGGGCTGCTCCACGGCGTGCACGAACGTGACCTCGCGGTAGGGCGTGAGCATCCAGTGCTGGTTCTTCACGGCAGCCGCGTTGGCGCGGCCGGTGGCACCCATCGCATTCCAGCGTGCCATCAGCGGCAGGTTCGGCTCGGCGATGGTGGAGCTATATCTAAGTGTCAGCATCGTGCCCTTGGGCAGCTGGATGCTGAGCCCGGCACTGTTATCAAAGCTCGGCGCTGGCCCCGAGGCGGCCTTGAGTGTCAGCGGGAAGGTCGCCAGGTTGGGCCAGCCGCCACTGACGGCATAGTCCTGACTCAGCGTCCCACCGGGGATCTGCAGCAGACAACCCGCAGCCATCGGATCCGGCAGATAAGGCAGCGCCGGTGCAGCGCTGGTGTGAATCACGTAGTGGCCATCGGGCAGCGGCTCACCGCGCTTGTCGAGCGGCGAGGCATCGACCGAAGCACCCGTCGCATCGATCAGCTGCGTATCACCACCGGGATCTTGCCAGGTGCCCTTCTCCCTCACAGCCACTGCATACGCAGCGGCGGCATCCGGAAAGAGCCCGTCGAACGCGCCGTGCAGCTCTGCTGTGTGCTGCGAGGTTTTCGGCGGCGACACATGGCGTTCGGTTTCGGAATTGAAGATCGACGACTCCTTGGCTATCGGAGCGCTACCGACCTTGGTGCGAATCACCAAACGCTCGACCGATTCGCCGGGCGTGACCGGCGTGCGCAGCACGAGCACCGGTGGCGCAACCGGTTCGTAGCGCTGATAGGTAATCCCGGCGCTGGTCAGAGTGGCC
>JADGRG010000134.1 GCA_017881145.1 Sandaracinaceae bacterium
CCCGCCGAACCTTCGGCGTCGATATTGACACCGGGAAGAGCTAACGGCACCGTGGAAGCGCGTGCCCCCTTCAAAGATGGAACTCACCCCCGAGCATCTTAAGGCGCTCGACCACGACTTGATCAGCGCCATGCCGGGGGGCGTCGTCCACGTCAACGCGGATGGGTCGATCGTCGCCGCCAATGCCGAAGCGGAGCGCATTCTGGGCCTGCGCTTCGAGGAACTCACGCGGCGTTATGTGAGCGACTTCGACACCGAGACGCTGCGCGAGGATGGAAGTGTCTGTCCCGTCGAGGAGTATCCCGTCAGTCGCGCCCTGGCGACGGGTGAGGTTCAGTCCGGCATCACGATTGGCGTGCGCCACCCGGACGGCACCGTGAAGTGGGCGTTCTTCCGGGCGACCCCGGTCAAGAATCCAGCAACCGGTCAGGTCACGGATGCGATCGTGACGTTTCTCGATATCAGCGAACGCAGGCTCATCGAAGAAGAGCTGCGCGCTCATCGAGAGCTCATGCGCACCTCGCAAAAGCTTACCAAGGTCGGTGCATGGGAATGGGACATGAAGACCGACGTGGTCCATTGGACCGACGAAATGCTAGCGATTCACGGCCTGCGCAGAGAGGACTTCGACGGTACCCTCGACGCTTCGGTGCGGCCGGTCCATCCGGACGATCGCGAGCGCCTGTCCGCCAGTGTCCAGCAGACCCTTGAAAGCGGGGTTGGCGCGCCCTTCGAATACCGCATCGTGCGCGTCGACGGCACGGTGATCACCGTTCTAGGCTGGGGCGAGGTGGTCCGCGACGAGAGCGGCAAGCAGCAGAAGATGGTCGGTGCGCTGCAAGACATCAGCCAGTTCCGCGAACTCGAAGCGCAGCTCCGCCAGGCTCAGCGCATGGAGTCGGTGGGCCTGTTGGCGGGAGGCGTGGCGCACGATTTCAACAACCTGCTGCAGGTGATTCTCGCCAACGTCGACGTCGGTCTGCGCGGGGGCGCGGATGTGAATGATGTCTTGAGCAACGTGCAGCTTGCCGCCGAAAGAGCCGCCGAGCTGACACGCCAGCTCATGACCTTCAGCCGTCAGCAGCCTTTCCGCGCACGCAGCCTCGACCTGCGCGACGTGCTCAACGACGTGAAGCGGCTCATGCCGCGCTTGCTTGGCGAGCGAGTCGAGCTGCAGTGCAGCGCTGAACCCGGCCTGCCCAACGTCCTTGGCGACGCCGGCCCGCTGCAGCAAGTGCTGGTCAACCTCTGCATCAACGCGCGCGACGCCATGCGTGAGGGTGGCCTGATCCGGATCACCGCCTTCACCGCGCAAGCCCCCCGAGCCATGCTCGAGCGGCAGCCCGAGCAAGTCGAGTGCATCGCGATCGAGGTCACGGACACCGGGTCTGGCATCAGCGAAGAGGTCGCGCGCCGCATCTTCGAGCCCTTCTTCACCACCAAGGAGCTGGGTCAAGGCACGGGGCTCGGGCTCTCGGTCGTGTACGGAATCGTCGAGCAGCACGGCGGCGTTGTGGAGGTCGAAAGCGTGTTGGGCCATGGCACGACGTTTCGCCTGCTGCTTCCGACTGGCAGCTCGACGGCATCGGTGGTGCCACCGCCCCCGGCGCGCCAGCCCAATCCCAAGACGGTGCGAGGCGAGCGCATCTTGGTGGTGGAGGACGAAGACCTGGTGCGCTCCGTGGTGGTTGAGGTGCTGCGCGAAGCCGGTTACCGAGTCACGCAAGCCACCGATGGCGTCGAGGCGCTGCAGCTCGTCGAAACCGGGCGGGAGGCTTTCGACGTCGTGCTCACCGATGTCGCGATGCCCAAGATGGGTGGCATTGAGCTGGCGCGTCGGCTTCGCGGTCTGCGCCCCGATCTGCCCATCGTGTTCACGACCGGCTACACCGCTTCGGCTGGGGACCTCAAAAACGAGGCCGTGCTGAGCAAGCCCTACCAGAGCAAGGACCTCCTACAGTTTTTGGCCAGCGCACTGCAGCGGGCTTGAACGCATGGAGAAGGTGTTCACCGGGATCGCTTGCAGCGGGTTCGCGTGCTTCTTGGCGATCGCGTTGGCCGGCTCGTGCTGGATGGGCTGCGACAGTCGCGACGGCGGGCGCTTGTATCGACCCGTGGCGCGCACAGCCACCGAGACTTTGCCCAGCTCCTCCGCTCACGCGCCAGAGATCGAAGGCCTCTTGCGCGTGAACGCCCAGGACCTGCTCGAACGCATCAAGAGCTCCGGCAAGCGCGGCACGGTGGTCAGCGTGTGGGCCAGCTGGTGCGGCTCCTGCGAGCGCGAGGTCCCCATGTACTTGGAACTGCGCAAGACGTTCCTGCAGAGCGGCCTCGACTTCGTCTTCGTCAGCGCCGATGAGCCTACGGCCTTTCGCGACGCGGTCGACAAGATGCGCGCTTGGGGCGCACCGCTGCCGACACTTGCGGTAACCGGCTCGATAGCCGATTTCAAACGCGCCATGCATCCAGGCTGGCGCGGAGCACTGCCCGCTACCTTCTTATTCGACGCGACGCCCAAGCTACGCCACTTCTGGGAAGGCCCGATCTACGAGCACGAGATCACGCCAATCCTGCAGGGCTTCCTCGCCGGCGAAAACATCGACGGCGAGACACGCCCGCCGATCACAGGCGGCCCCGCGGCTCCTTGAGGCTGGGGGCGGTAGGCTTTGCATGCTGTCTCGCCAAATGTCGGCCTAAGCAGCATGCGCGTTTGATAGAGTGCTGCGCATGCGCAGCTTTCTGATGGCGATGGTTCTTTCGAGCATGGTCTCTCCTGTGTGGGCCGAGGAACGCCCTGCTCAGCAGCAAGCCGTGTTGGCGATCTACAAGGAGTTGCTCGAACTCGATACGACGCATTCGACCGGCAGTACGACGGTTGCAGCCAAGGTCATCGCCAAGAGACTGCACGCAGCGGGTTATCCAGCCAAAGACATTGCACTGCTCGGCGCGAAGCCCAAGCTCGGCAACCTGGTGGCCCGGCTGCACGGTCAAGGCACGCAGCGACCGTTGCTGCTGCTCGCGCACCTCGACGTGGTTGAAGCCAAGGCGAGCGACTGGACAGTCGATCCCTTCAAGTGGCTCGAAAAGGACGGCTATTTTTATGGTCGCGGCGCTTCCGACGACAAGGCCATGGCCGCGATCTTCGTCGAGATCATGCTGCGCCTGAAGCAGTCCGGCACGAAGCTCGATCGCGACGTGATCTTGGCGCTGACTGCCGACGAGGAGGGAGGCAGTGACGATGGTGCGCAATGGCTGCTCAAGAACCATCGCGAGCTGGTCGACGCGGAGGTGGTGCTGAACGAGGGCGGTGGAGGCCGCGCCCGCCACGGCAAGTACATGTTCAACGCGGTGCAGGCGAGCGAGAAGAGCTACACGAACTTCGTGCTGGAAGTGAAAAACAAAGGCGGTCACAGCTCGCTGCCGACGAATGATAATGCCATCTACCGGCTTGCCAACGCTCTCGGACGGCTGGAGAGGTTCGCATTTCCGGTGGAGCTGAGCGACGTGACACGCACCTACTTCGAACGCGCCGCGCAGACCGAAACCGGTCAAACGGCGGTCGATATGGCGGCGCTGGCGAAGAATCCCAACGACGCGAAAGCCGCGGAGCGTTTGTCCCAGACGCCTGCCTACAACGCCCAGATGAAGACCACGTGTGTCGCAACACGCCTCGAAGCCGGTCACGCCGACAACGCCCTGCCGCAGATGGCTCGCGCCAACATCAACTGCCGTGTGCTGCCCGGGCACAGCATGGACGAAGTCAGACAGACCCTGACAGGCGTGGTGGCAGATGCGCAAATCAGTGTGATGGAGACCGAGCCTGCCAGCGTGGGTCCGAACTCTCCATTGCAGCCGGCGGTCATGGCGCTTACCGAGCAGCTCACGCGCGCGATGTGGCCCGGCGTGCCGGTGATTCCCATCATGAGCAGCGGCGCGAGCGACTCCCGCTACTTTCGCAGTGCGGGCATCGCCGCCTACGGCATTTCAGGCATCTTCGGCGACATGGATGATGTGCGAGCGCACGGCCGGGACGAGCGCATGGGAGTGAAGCAGTTCTTCGATGGCCAAGAGTTCCTTTGGCGCTTCGTGACGGCCTTTGCGGGCAGTCCTACGAGTGCGAGCAAGCCGTAGGGCCGTCCAAGCTGCTCTGAATCTCGCCGAATGACTTCGCTCAAACCCACGAGTTCTCGCGAAGGTCCCGAAAACTTCAGGTTCGTGTGCCAGAAACGCACCCCTCTCTGGCGTTCTGAGCGTCCGTGCATATTATGCTCGCCCGGAGGCTCGATGACCGCGCGCACAAGCATCGCAATCGCAATCGTTTTGGGGTTTGGCTGTGGCTCGTCCAAGGAGGCCGAGCAAGCGCCCGCGCCGGAGTCGTCGAGCGGCGCCGAGGCACGCCAGCCGGAAACGCTCAAGGGCCACATGGCGGCGAATTTCTACGTCGCGCTCGAAGCGCGTGATGGCGTGATCGCGGGCAGCTTGATTCAGGCCAAAGAGGCCGCGGTGAAGCTGGCGGAGCAAGACTACACGAAGGTGCTGCCACCCGACTGGATGCCCGGAGTGCAGCGCATGCAGGACGCGGCGCGACAGCTCGCGGACGTACAAGATATCGAGAGCGCGGCCAGCGCTGTGGCGGCCCTCGCGGCCACCTGTGGAGATTGCCACACAGCGAGTCAGGTCAAAGGTGCGCGCGGCGGCGTGGTGCCACCCG
>JADGRG010000013.1 GCA_017881145.1 Sandaracinaceae bacterium
CGTCACACAAACGAACCGGCAAGAAGATCGCCGTGGTCGGCTCGGGTCCTGCGGGTCTGGCGTGCGCGCAGCAACTGGCGCGTGCCGGTCATTCGCCCACCGTCTTCGAGCGCGATGATCGCATCTGAGGGCTGCTGCGCTATGGCATCCCCAACTTCAAGATGGAGAAGCACCTGATCGATTCGCGCATGCGCCAGATGGAAGGCGAGGGCGTGGTCTTCCGCACCAGCACCAACATCGGCGTCGACTATCCAGTCGACAAGCTGCGCAAAGAGTACGACGCCGTCGTGCTCGCAGGTGGTGCCACCGAAGCCCGTGACTTGCCCATCGAAGGCCGCGAGTTCAAGGGCGTGCACCTGGCAATGGAGTATCTGGTTCAGCAGAACCGTGTGAACCACGGCGACAGCGTGCCCAATCAGATCAGCGCCAAGGGCAAGCGCGTCATCATCCTCGGTGGTGGCGACACTGGTTCGGATTGCCTGGGAACCGCACGGCGCCAAGGCGCGGCCGAAGTGCATCAGTTCGAGCTCTTGCCCCAGCCGCCTGAGTCGCGAACCGCAGATATGCCGTGGCCGTACTGGCCGATGATTCAGCGCACCTCCAGCTCGCAAGAAGAAGGCGTGGTGCGCGACTTCAGCGTCAGCACCGTGAAGTTCAGCGGCGACGCGACGGGCAACCTGAAGCAGCTGCATGGCGTGCATCTGACCTGGACCATGGACAACCACGGCCGTCGGCGCATGGAAGAAGTGCCAGGCTCCAACTTCACACTCGAAGCCGACCTGGTGCTGCTAGCGCTCGGCTTCGTTGGACCGGAGAAGCCCGTGCTGCGCCAGCTCGGTGTCGAGCTGACCGATCGCGGGACCGTCAAGGTCGACGACAACTACATGACCAGTCTGCCAGGCGTGTTCGCTTGCGGCGACATGCGTCGCGGTCAGTCGCTGGTGGTATGGGCCATCTGGGAAGGCCGAGAAGCCGCCCGCGGCATCGACGCCTATCTGGTCGGCCACACCGACCTCGCATCGAGCCCGATGACGAGCCCGCTGATCTTGGGCGGGTGAGAGGTAGGAGCTGCGTCTGAGGGCCTCCGCCTGATTGAGGCTCTCGGGCAACCCGCGTGACGAGGTCGACGCCGGGGCCATTTCATGCGATGAAACTGCCCACGATTTCGATCGCGCGTGCGGTCAGGTCAAAGGCGGACGGGACGTTGCTGATCGAGCGTCTCTCAGGGCTCGGCCCCTCTAGTCAGGTGTTCCAAGCGGAGAATGCTCCGCTTGCGACGACCCGTGCGTCGTCCCCCCGGGCAGGCGAATGGTAGAGCCGCTGCCGCCGTCGTCGGGGCGCTCGGTGGCTTGGTTCGCCGCAAATGGTCTTGTATTCATCGCCTGTCTGGTCGGCCTCGCACGCGTAGACGGAACCGGTAGCTCGGGCCGCAGCGCACTCGCCGCTCGCAGCGCGAACGGAGTCGAGAACGTCCGCCACGACTGGTGGGAGACCCGGAAGAGCGTCTACGGCGGCACGCCCACGCGGGCCCTCTTCCAGGTTCCGGATCAGGACGGGCCGCGCGCAGCAGCGCTTTCCGCCAGGGTCTGGAGTGAGCTCGACCGGATCGGCCACGTCTTCAGCTCGTTCGATGCGAGCACCGAGGTTGGCAGGCTGAACGCGACCCAAGGTCCTGCGACCATCTCACTCTCGACCGACTTGGCGCAGGTGCTGGACTCGTCCTGGCAGATCTGGAAGGCGAGCGATGGCGCCTTCGATCCCACCATCTGGCCGATCCGGCAGCTCTGGCACGCTGCGGTCGCGGTGCAGCGGCCCCCCAACGACGCGGAGCTCGCCAGCGCGATGAGCCGGGTCGGGCTAGCGCGGATCCAGCTCTCCACGCAGAGCGACGGCGGCACACGAGCCACGCTTCCGCCCGGTGGCGTGGCATTCGACTTCGGCGGGATTGCCAAGGGGTACGCGGTCGATCGCGTCCGCGCGCTCTTGCGTGGCGCGGGCGTCAAGAGCGGCCTGATCGCGCTGGGCGGTGAAATCTCTGCGTTCGGCGACAACGACGGCGAGCCGTGGCGCATCGGCGTCCAGCACCCGCGTGACGACCAGGCCGTGTGGGGCACGATCACCTCTCGCGGGGAAGTGCGCGTCTCGACCAGCGGCAACTACCAACAACCGCTGCGCATCGCGGGCAAGACCTATTACCACATCATGGACCCACGCACCGGACGGCCCGTCTCTACGGCCGTCGAGGGTGTCACCACCCTGGATCTCCATGGACAGGCTACCAGCATGCTCCTGGATGGGGCCGCCACCGCCATCACGGTCCTCGGACCGGAGGCAGGGCTGGCGCTAGCCCGTCAGCTGGGGATCGATGTGCTTATCTTAGTGGGCGCAGAGGGAAGCCAAGTGCGCGAGGTCATGACCGAAGGGTTCCGCGCGCACTTCCACCGAGAGGGAGCATGAAGACCATCGGCAGAGTCGTGCGTCGCTCAGGCGCGACAGCCTGGGTTCGGGTTTGCCACGGGGAATTTTGTGGGGGCTGCGGGCACCACTCACCCGACGACAAGCTCGCCGACGTCGAGGCCAGGGATCTGGTAGGCGTCGAAGTAGGGCAAAAAGTGGAGTTGCACTCCGATTCGGTGCGTATGTTGCAAGTCATGTTGCTGGTCTTCTGGGTGCCGCTCATCGCGGCGGGGGGCGCAGCGTGGGCCGGCTCGGAAGCCGCGGTGGCCCTCGGCTTGGCTCAATGGGTTGGCGCCGTCGGTTGCGGGTTGGCCGGGCTCGTCATGGCCGGCGCGCTGGTCCGCCGTGTCGACAAGCAGAGCGCGCCCGGGGCCGGTCTTGCCATCACCCGGATCGTCGACCGCGCCGCCTGTGGGTCTGCTGCACTTGCGAGTGAGGAGTAAGGAATGCCGATGATCTTCAAGTTCCGCGGTGGCGCGAAGGTCCCGCACCACAAGCACGACACGGCCGACAAGCCGATCGAAGTGCTTCCCATGCCGAACCGGCTCTATGTCCACATTCAGCAGCACATGGGCGCTGCGGCCAAACCGGTGGTGAGCGAGGGCGACCACGTCAAGAAGGGCCAGCTCGTCGCGGAAGCAACCGCGTTCGTGAGCGTCCCCGTGCATGCGCCGACCTCTGGGCGAGTGGTCGGCATTCGATCATGGCCGCACCCGAGCCTCGGCAAGGGGACGGTGATCGAGCTCGAGCCCGACGGCAAGGATACCTGGCTCGACGGCCTGCCCCAGCACCGCGATTTCCGAAGCATGACGCCCGACGAGTTGCGGACACGCATCAAGGACGGCGGCTTGGTCGGCTTGGGCGGCGCGACCTTCCCGACCCACGTCAAGCTGACGCCACCGGCCGGGACGCAGGTGCATACGGTCATCTTGAACGGCGCCGAGTGCGAGCCTTACCTGACGAGCGACGACGCGCTGATGCGCACGCGCCCGGACGACGTGGTGACGGGGCTGGAGATCATCCTCAAGGTGTTGGGCGCAACCGAGTCTTACATCGGCATCGAGGACAACAAGCCCGAAGCCATCGCCGCGATGACGGAAGCGGCCAAGCGCATTCCGGGTTGCCGCGTGGTCGCGCTGCCCGCGCACTATCCGCAGGGCGCCGAGCGCAGCATCATCAAGGGCATCCTCGGCAAGTGGCTCCCCGCTGGTAAGCTGCCGATGGCTCTCGGCATCGTGGTGCAGAACGTCACGACTGCAGCTGGCATTGCGGATGCCGTGGTTCGCGGGATCCCACTGATCGAGCGGATCGTGACCGTGGCGGGCTCCTCGGTGAAGCAGCCGAAGAACGTCCGGGCACCGATCGGTGCGACCTTCGCCGATCTGCTCCTGTTTTGCGGCGGCACCAGCTCGGATCTCGCGCGTCTGGTGGCCGGTGGTCCGATGATGGGCGCTGCGCAGAGCAACGTGGAGGCGGCTGTCGTGAAGGCGACGGGCGGGCTCCTCGGGCTCAGCAAGCGCGACACGGCGAAGCCCGAGCCGGGGCCATGCATTCGCTGCGGCAGCTGCGTCGAGGCCTGTCCGATGGGGCTCGCGCCGCTCGACTTTCCAACGCTGGTGCGTGAACGGGGCTGGCAGCAAGCTCAGGTGGCTCGCGTGCTGCAGTGCGTGGAGTGCGGGAGCTGTGATTACAGCTGCCCCGCGAACCGGCCCATCGTGCACTCGGTTCGCGTCATCAAGAAGGCACTGGCCGATGCGGCCGCCGCGGCCAAGGCCGCTGCCGCAAAGACGCAAGCCTGATTAGGAAGCTAAGACGACATGGCTGATACGAGTACGGCAACTTCGGTCAAGGACAGGCTTCTTGCCCCCCTCCTCTCGGTGGCTTCATCGCCGCACGCCCACACCCGGGAATCGATTCCACGCATTATGTGGACGGTGAACGCGACGCTGGTTCCCGTGGCGCTCTGGGCGGTCCACGTCTTCGGCGTCCGCGCGCTGGCGCAGATCCTGGTGAGCTGCCTGGCTGCGACGGCAACGGAGTGGGTCGTCCAGCGAGGCCGTGGCGTGCACGAAACCTGGAACGACGGCAGCGCGTTTCTCACCGGGTTGCTGCTCGCGTTCTGCATCCCGGTCGGTCTGCCGCTCTGGATGACGGCGCTCGGCAGCATCTTCAGCATCGGTGTGGCCAAGCACGCGTTCGGCGGTCTCGGCCAGAACATCTTCAATCCCGCGCACGCGGGCCGCGCGTTCTTGCTCGCGAGCTTCCCGGTTCAGATGACCATCTGGCGCGCCATCGGGCCGGCCGTGGATGGCACGACCACCGCAACGCCACTCGGCATCCTCAAGGAAGCCAGCAAGCTCGGCGAGGACGGCATGCAGAAGGTCATCGCCAGCTTTGGCACGCGCGAGCAGATGTACAAGGACCTCTTCCTCGGCAACGTGAGCGGCTCGATGGGCGAGGTCAGCGCGCTGCTCCTCTTGCTTGGCGGCGCCTTCCTCATCTACCGCGGCTACATCTTCTGGCAGGGCCCCGCGGTCTACATGGCGACGGCGGCGCTGCTCGGCTGGGTGTTTGGCGCGCAGGGGCTCTTCACCGGCGACCCGCTCTTCCACCTCTTGAGCGGCGGCCTGGTGCTCGGCGCGTTCTACATGCTGACCGACATGGTCACGAGCCCCATCACGCGGCGCGGGCAAGTCGTCTTCGCGGCCGGGGCCGGGATCATGGTGTTCCTGATCCGGCGCTTCGCGGGCTACCCCGAAGGCGTCTGCTACTCGATTCTCCTGATGAACTGCACCACTCCGCTCTTGGACCGCATCTTCGTCGCGAAGGCGCCCGTCTCGGACCTCTCCCCGCAGGAAGCAAAAGCATGAGCACGGCTGCCCACGCACACGTCGAGAAGCCGAGCACGATCCTCGGCATCGCCCTGAACCTGATGGCGGCCGGTCTCCTGTCCGGAGTGATCCTGGCGACCATCAACCATTTCACGCAGCCGATCCGCGAGCGCAACGAAGAGTTGATGCGCGAGCAGGCGCGCAAGGATGTGCTCCCCACAGCCAGCCGCTTCGAGCCCATCGCGGGCTTCGCGGCAGGCGCGCAGTGGTTCCGTGGCTTCGATGAGCAGGGTCAGCTGGTCGGCCACGTGCTGCCGGTTACAACGCGCGGTTATGACGGCCGCATCGAGATGATCCTGGGTGTCGACGCCTCGTTCGCCATCACGGACTTCCGGGTGATCAAACACAGCGAGACGCCCGGCCTCGGCGCTAAGGCAGTCGAGGACAACTTCCGCTCCCGCTTTCGGGGCCGCAAGCTCGGCGAGCTCGAAGTCTCGAAGAGCCCCGACCCCAAGAAGATCCTGGCCATCACCGGCGCGACGATCACCTCACGGGCCATCGCCACGGCCTTCGACAAGCGGCTCGGGCAGCTCGCAACGCTGGCCGCCAACGGCTTCAAGGAAATCCCCAGCGACGTCGCGGGGGAGAGGAAGGCGCAATGAGTGAGACCGAAACCACTGCTGGCCCGCTGAGCCCGGCCGAGCAAGTCGCTGCCCTTTCTGGGCCGTTCCGTGGCTCCAAGCAAACCACGCTGGGCGGGCTGATCGAGGATGGCATCCTCACCAAGAACCCGGTCTTCGTGCTGGCGCTCTCGCTCTGTCCAGCCGTCGCGGTGACGAACTCGGTGCAGACCTCGCTCGCGATGGGGCTCTCGGTGACCTTCGTGATGAGCTTCAGCAATCTCTTCACGTCGCTCTTCCGGCGCGTCATCAACCCCAAGGTTCGCATGCCGGTCTACATCCTCATCATCGCCGTGCTGGTGACGATGACGGAGCTCTTCATGTCGGCGTTCCTGCCGGCGCTCTACCAACAGCTCGGCGTCTACCTGAAGCTGGTCGTGGTGTTCGCGATCATCCTGGCGCGCGCCGAGGTCTTCGCGAGCAAGAACCAGGCTTGGCCTTCGTTCGTCGACGGCTTCGGCATGGGCGCAGGCTTCTGCGTCGCGATGCTCGTCATCGGCATCCCGCGCGAGATCATCGGCGCTGGCACCTTCTGGGGCTACCCAGTCTTCGGCGCCAACTACCAGCCGATCCTGATGGTCATCCTTGCACCCGGTGGCTTCATCACCATCGGGCTGCTGATTGCGCTCTTCAAATCCATCGCTGCGGCGAGGGAGAAGTCTGCGAGCGCCGCGCGCCGAGCCATTGCGGTCGGCGGCCCGGCGGAGGTGAGCCATGGCTGAGTATCTCTTGCTCTTTATGTCCGC
>JADGRG010000135.1 GCA_017881145.1 Sandaracinaceae bacterium
CGCGTGCGGGCCGCAGTCGATGTGCCGGTCGCCGCCTACAACGTGAGCGGCGAATACTCGATGGTGAAAGCCGCCGGACAGCTCGGCTACATCGACGAGACCCGCGTGATGCTGGAGATTCTGCTTTACATCAAACGCGCCGGCGCCGACCTAATCCTCACCTACCACGCAATCGAAGCCGCCAAGGCGCTTGGAGCATGAGCATGCTGCTCTCTTGTCTTCGCACACTCATCCTGCCGTTGACGGCTGCACTGGCGATCGCAGGTTGCACGGCCCAGGCGCAGAGCAAGCCGGTCATCGAGCTCAGCGACCTCAATCAATCGAGCACGACCAGCGCCGGGCTTTGGGAGAGTGCGCCCATGGTCCGATCTCTCTGGATTGACCTATCAGGTGCGAGCACCGTCAAGGTGGCTCATGCGCTCGGCCACAAACCGTCGCTGGTCCTCCCTTATCTCTCATTCGTGGAGGACGACCGCAAGACGACGGACAAACGCACGTCCTTCCTCGGCGCTGGCGATGTCGCGAACATCCGCATCGATGACGACCAATACGTCATCGTCGAAAACCGCACGCAGGGCCACTTCTACTTGCGCCTAGTGCTGCAGTGATCCGTTGATCAGAGCACGTTCTCAGCGATCAGCTGCATCGCCTCGGGCTGCCCCGAGCCGAGGATCATGGTGCCGACGCGGTGGTCTTTGCCGGCCGCGATCCAAGCTTGCAGCCGAGCCTTGATGCGATCCTTCGGGCCGACCAGCGCCACGTCATCGACCAACTCATCGGGAACGGCGGCCGCTGCTTCTTCCTTCTTGCCGGCGAGATAGAGGTCCTGGATCTTGATCGCTGCATCCGCGTAGCCGAGTCGGCTGGCGTAGGCGGTGTAGAAGTTCTTGCCGCGCGCGCCCATGCCACCGATGTAGAGCGCCATCCCGGGCTTGAGCAGGTTGCGACACGCTGCGACATCATCGCCAAGCACCACCGCGACGAAGGGCGCGATGTCGAAGTCCTTCAGCGATTTACCGTTGCCAGCCTTCGCCAAGCCTTCCTTGACGGGCGCGTCGAAGAGCTCGGGCTTGTCAGGGTTCAGCCAGATGGGGAAGAAGCCATCGGTGAGCTCGGCGCTGAGAGACACCGCCTTGTCCTGCAAGCTTGCGGTGTAGATCGGGATCTTGCGCTCGCAGTGCAGGATGCTCTTGAGCGGCTTGGCCAGCCCGCTGGCATCCGCGCCTCGGTAGGGCAGCTGGTAGTGCACGCCGTCGTATTGGACCGGCGCTTGCCGCTCGAAGACCAGACGCATGATCTCGATGTATTCGCGCAGCCGTGTCAGCGGCTTGGCATAGGTCGCGCCGTACCAGCCCTCCACGACTTGCGGGCCCGAGGGCCCCAGGCCAATCACGAACCGCCCACCCGAGAGTTGATCGAGCGCCATGTCAGTCATCGCGGTCATGGTCGGCGTGCGCGCCGGCATCTGCAGAATCGCCGTGCCGACCTTGATCTTCGTGGTGTTGGCGAGCAGCCACGCCGACACGCTCACCGCATCCGAACCGTAGGCTTCAGACGTCCAGCAGGAATCGAAGCCAAGCCGCTCGGCTTCCTTGACCAGGTCCAGCGGCAGCACCAGCTTGCGCCCCGAATAGCCAACGATCAGACCTAGCTTCATTGCCCTACCGTTCCTTTCTCTCCGTCAGCGGCGGTCGCCACTCGCAACTTCGTATACCACGCTACCCGCTCCCGAAACTCCCCCGTGCGATCTTCCGCTGGCTGCCGCACAATCCCGAACGCATGACGCAAAGCCACAAGTTGTCGAGACCTGCGAGCGCGGCGCCCAGTGACGTGTCGCCGGTGGTCCAGCGTTGGGCCGCGGACGTAGCAACCGAACGCCAGATCGCGCGCGTGCGGCTGCTCGCGGCCGCCGCAGCATTCTTCTCCGGGGTATGGCTGCTCTACGTCGCGGACGCCTTTATTCTGCGTGCGCTGGCGCTGGCGGGTTGCGCGTTCGGTGGGCTCTGGGCAAGGCAGGTCCTGCGCAAGCGAACACAGAGCGAGCTGCCGGCGCTGCATTACCTCGAGCTTGGCGCCGATTACCTTGCAATCGCGGAGGGTTCTGCGCCACGTACCATCCCGCTCTCAGGTGTGCGCAGTGTGGAGATCGACGAAGATCGCCTGGTGGTCGTGCTGCGTCTGGATGGTGCCGAGCCTTGGCTGCTCGAACCGCGCTACCGCGGCATGACGCTGCGGGAGTTGGCCGAGCACGTGCACCGAGCGATGCTCGCAGCCCGGGGAGATGCACCGGGCTGAAAGCTGGTTACAATAGAGGCAGATGGCTGAACGCAACCAGGGCGGCACGGGCGTCATCACGCGGACGCACACGGAAACGGAACGGAAGCTCAAGAAGCCTCCGTTCTACAAGGTGCTCATGCACAACGACGACTACACCACGCGTGAGTTCGTGGTCGAGGTGTTGCGCGGCATCTTCCACAAGCCCGAGCAAGAGGCCCAGCAGATCATGCTGCACGTGCACCAGAACGGCGTCGGCGTCGCTGGCATCTACACTTACGAAGTGGCCGAGATGAAGGTCCGACAGGCCGAGTCTCTGGCCAGCGAGCGGGAGTTCCCGCTCATGCTGACCATCGAACCCGAGGAGTGAGGGCAAAGAACGATGGCGAATGCGGGGCCAATCATCTCGAAAGAGCTGCAAGAAGCGCTGCGCCGTGCGTTCCTGGAGGCGGAACAGCATCGCCATGAGTTCGTCACGCTCGAGCATCTACTGCTCGGGCTGCTGGACGACCCCACGGTGATCGATTTGCTGCGCGGCTGCGGTGCCGAAAGCAAACGTCTGCGCACCGGCCTCCACGAGTTTCTCGGGGCCAGCATGGAGAAGCTCCCCGCGGACATTGATGTTCAAGTGCAGCAAACGCTTGGGGTGCGGCGCGTGCTGCAGCGCGCGGCCATCCACGTGGTGTCGTCGGATCAGGACATCATCCGAGGCTCGTCGGTGTTGGTGCAGATGTTCCACGAGGAAGAGTCCTACGCGGTGTATCTGCTGCAGAAGGAGGGGCTCACGCCCTTCGCGCTCAAGCGCTATGTCTCGCACGGCATGCGCCCCGAGGGCGTATCGGACGACGCGCGCGACGCCCAGTCGGGTGCCGAAGGCGACGACGAGGAGGAAGACGGCGATTTTCGCGGCGACCCACTCACTGCCTTCACGACGGATCTGGTCGAAGAAGCGGCGCAGGGCCGCATCGATCCTCTGATCGGGCGCAAGAGCGAGCTAGAGCGCACGATGCAGGTGCTCTGCCGGCGTCGCAAGAACAACCCGCTCTACGTCGGTGAGTCTGGCGTCGGCAAGACGGCCATCGCCGAAGGGCTTGCGCTCGCCATCCACGAAGGCAACGTGCCAGCTGTGCTGAAGGATGCGCGCGTCTACTCGCTCGATATGGGCGCGCTCCTGGCAGGCACCAAGTTTCGCGGGCAGTTCGAAGAACGACTCAAGGGCGTGATCAAGCGCCTGACCGAGCACGAGAATGCGATTCTCTTCATCGACGAGATTCACACCATCGTGGGGGCCGGAGCCACCAGTGGCGGATCGATGGATGCATCGAACATCCTCAAACCCGCGCTCGGCTCGGGCAAGATTCGCTGTATCGGCTCGACCACCTACCAGGAATACAAACACATCGAGAAAGACCGCGCGCTCGCCAGACGCTTCCAGAAGGTCGATGTGGGCGAGCCAACCATTCCCGAGGCCATCGAGATTCTCAGAGGCCTCCAGCCCCGCTACGAGGAGCACCACAGCGTCAAGTACGACGCGGACGCCATCGACGCGGCAGTGAACCTTTCCGCGAAGCATCTGAACGAGCGCTTCCTGCCTGACAAGGCCATCGACGTGCTCGATGAGACCGGCGCGCTCGATCGCCTGCGCGATGAGGCCGATCGCACGCATCGAGTCACCACGCACGACGTCGAGTCGGTGGTGAGCAAGATGGCGCGCATCCCCGAAAAATCGGTTTCGTCGTCGGACCGCGAGCGCCTAAAATCCCTCGATGCGGACCTCAAGCAGGTGATCTTCGGCCAGGACGAAGCCATCGAGAAGCTCACCAGCGCCATTCGCTTGGCGCGCTCTGGCTTGCGTGCAGCGGATAA
>JADGRG010000136.1 GCA_017881145.1 Sandaracinaceae bacterium
CCAGCGGACAGTTCACGTAGGCGTCGTCGCCACCTTTGTCGTAGCGTGAGCCGTTCCACACCACGTCCCAATCGATCGAATCGGCCGCGATGATGGGCGCGATGCTGTCGTAGTAGGCAAGATGCTCGGTGCCGATGACGCGCCCGAGGGCCGTCGCCAGCGCATCCGAAGTGAGCGGTCCGGTGGCCAACACCAGCGGCCGCGCCTCCGGTAGCTCGGAAACTACCTCATGCACGACCTCGATGCGTGGGTGCATGGTGATGCGCCGCGTCATCTCGGCCGAGAAGAGCTCGCGGTCCACCGCCATCGCCCCACCCGCAGCGACCGAAGTCTGGTCACCCACCGCGATGACGAGCGAGCCCGCGCGCCGCAGCTCCTCCTTGAGCAAGCCCACGGCATTGGCGAGCGCCGCGCCCCGAAAAGAGTTCGAGCACACCAGCTCCGCCAGACCGTCGCCGGTCTGAGCTGCGGTGCGTGCCCTGGGCTTCTGTTCGATGAGCCGCACCGACACGCCGCGTTCGGCAAGCTGGAACGCGCACTCCGTGCCCGCCAAGCCCCCACCTACGATGGTGACGACACGCTGCATTCCGTCTAACCCTGGGAGCCGGTCGCGAGCGCGGGTTGGCCGCCATTAGCTGCAGCCGTCTCAGCACCGGCTTCTTCACCAGCCGGAGAAATCTGCCGCTCGTAGCCGCAGCCTTCCGTCAGGCAGCGCAGGATCGGCGCCTTTGGATTGCCGGCCTGCACCAGGAATTTCGCCTGACACTGAGGGCACGCTTCGGGCACCGGCTTCTGCCAGCTGCGGAAGTCGCACTTGATCTCTTTGGTGTAGTTGGTGCAGCCATAGAAGGGCCGACGGGCCTTCTTGCCGCGGATCTCGATGATCTCGCCACCGCACTTGGGACACGCCACACCGAGAGGCAACGAGCGAGTCGACTTGCACTTGGGGAAGGTCGAGCAGCCGAGAAAGAACCCGTTGCGGCCCCAGCGCTTCAGCATGGGTGCGCCACAGAGCTCGCACTTGTACTCCGTGAGCTGCGGCTGGCGGTCGCCGCCGTCAGCGTCACCCTGCCCGGGCAGCGGGCGGGGGTACTTGCACTCGGGGTAACCCTCGCAGCCGATGAACGGACCGTTGCGACCCCAGCGCTTCATCAGCGGCTTGCCGCACTGCGGGCAAGCTTCGTTGATCGACTCCGGCTCGGGCCACCACTTGCTCTTATCTTCGAGGCTCTTCTGGATCTGTTCCTGCAAGCGCACGTGGAAGGGCGCGAGCACGTCCAGGCGCTTGCCGCGCGCTTCCGCGATGGCATCGAGATCCTCCTCGAGCTTGCGGGTGAACTCGAGGTTCGCCAGGTCGAAGTTGTCGGCGACCAGATGCTCGGCCACCAGCCTGCCTAGATCACTTGGCCGCAGCTTGTTACCGTCCTTGCGCACGTAGTCACGCGCCTGCACCTTGCTGAGAATCTCGGCGTAGGTGGAGGGACGACCGATGCCTTCTTCTTCCAACTTCTTCACGAGGGAGGCTTCGTTGAAGTAAGGCGGCGGCTCGGTCTCCTTGGCATGCACGGCCACGCCGAGATCGTTCAGCGTCAGCACTTCGCCTTCGGTCAGCGCGGGCAGCGAACGCTCGGAATCCTCGTCCGCCTGCTCGCTCTCTTCGCCTGCCAGCGTACGCGTATCGGTTGCGCCGTAAGCGGCGCGCCAGCCAGCTTCACGCAGCACGCTGCCACTGGTGCGCAGGCCGTAGCGCTTTTCGGCAACGACAGCTTCGATCTCGACGCTGGTCTGATCGTAGACGGCCGGCACCATCTGACAGGCCACGAAGCGGTCCCAGATCAGCTTGTAGAGCTTGAAACGCTCGTCGGTCAGGTACTTGCGCACGGTGTCCGGCGGCAGATCCATGCGGGTCGGACGTACGGCTTCGTGCGCGTCCTGAACCTGCGCCTTCTTGGACTTGAACTCGTTGGGCTTCGCCGGCAGCGCCTGCGGACCGAAGTGCTCCTTGATGTATTCGCGACACTCGTCCACGGCTTCGGTCGAAAGACGGAAGCTGTCGGTACGCATGTAGGTGATGAGACCGACGGTCTCTCCACCCTTGCCGAGCTCCACACCTTCGTAGAGCGCCTGCGCCACGCGCATCGCACGCGAGGGCTGCATCCCCAGGCGCGTGGAGGCGTCCTGCTGCAACTTCGAAGTCGTGTATGGCGCGGGCGCTCTCGCTCTTCGCTCGCGCTTGACGACCTTGGCGACGCGGTAGCTCGCCTTGCGCAGATCGTCGCCAAAGCGTTTGGCATCGAGCTCGCTGGTCGCTGCTGGCCGCGACGAAACCTTCTCGAGCTTCTCACCACCGACAGAATCCAAGAGCGCCGTGAAAGCGGGCGGGTTCTTGCCCTGGAGGTTCGCTTCCAGCAACCAATACGGTCGCGGCACGAAGGCGTCGATCTCGTGTTGGCGGTCGACGATGATGCGCAGCGCGGGCGTCTGCACGCGACCTGCCGAAAGCCCGAACGCCAGCTTGCGCCAGAGCAGACTGGAGAGCGGATAGCCACCGATGCGGTCGAGCACACGACGGGTGCGCTGCGCCTCGTAGAGGTGGGCGTCGAGGTCGCGCGGATGGGCGATGCCTTCGAGCACGCCCTTCTTGGTGATCTCGTTGAAGAGCACGCGCCGAATCTCCACGTCGGGCGCGACGCGCTGCACTTCTTCCATCAAGTGCCAGGCGATCGCCTCGCCCTCGCGGTCAGGGTCGGTGGCGAGCAGGACACGCTGCACTTTGCGCGCGTGGTCACAAATCACGCGCAGAGTCTCTTCTTTGCCCTTCTCCTGGATGACCTCGTAGGTCTCCTTGAAGCCGTTATCCACGTCGACGC
>JADGRG010000137.1 GCA_017881145.1 Sandaracinaceae bacterium
GCCAGCCGAAGCGCTCGGCGTCCTTCGGGTCGACACCGCCCGATTGGCGCTCCTTGTATTTCCAATGAGCGGCGATGCCGTGCTCGGCCACGCGGTGCATCTCGTGAGTTCGGATCTGAATCTCGATCCGCTGCCGCCCCGGCCCAATCACCGTGGTGTGCAGGGATTGATACATGTTGGGTTTGGGCAGCGCGATGTAGTCCTTGAAGCGGCCTGGCACCGGCGTCCAGTGCGAGTGCACGATGCCCAGCGCGCCGTAGCAGTCGCCGATCCGCTCGGTGAGGATCCGGAAAGCCATGAGATCGTGGATCTGCTCGAACTCGGTCTGCTGCTCGCGCATCTTGCGGTAGATCGAATAGGGGTGCTTCACGCGGCCCATCACGCGCGCCTTGAGGCCTTCTTTGGCGGTCAGGCGATCGAGATCCTTCACCACGCCCTGGATGTACTTCTCCGAGTCCCGGTGCATCTTCTTGAGCTTGCTCGTGACCTGCTCGTAGGGCTCGGGGTAGAGGTAGCGGAAGCTCAGATCTTCTAGCTCGCTCTTCAACCACTGCACGCCGAGGCGTCCGGCCAGCGGCGCGTAGATGTCCATGGTCTCGTGAGAGATGCGCTCTTGGGCGTCCAGGGACATGTGCTCGAGCGTGCGCATGTTGTCCAAGCGATCGGCGAGCTTGACCAGCAAGACGCGGATGTCTTCGCTCATCGCCATCAGCATCTTGCGGAAGCTCTCGGCCTGGCGGTCTTCCTTCGAGCCGAAGGTGACTTTGCCGAGCTTCGTGACGCCGGAGACCAGGAACGCGACTTCCTTGCCGAACTCGCGCTGCATCTCCTCTTCGCTGATCTGGGTGTCCTCGATCACGTCGTGCAGCAGCGCCGCGCACACGCTGGCGCTATCGAGGCGCAGCTGGGCGATGATGTCCGCCACGCTCACCGGGTGGATGAAGTAGGGATCTCCCGATTTGCGCGTCTGGCCTTCGTGCGCGCGCGACGCGTAGACGTAGGCCTTGTTGATGAGCTCGGTGTTGGCACCCGGGTGGTACGCCTTGACCTTGGCTAGGATCGTGGTGAGCGGAACCATGGATTAGAGAGAACGCCGAAATGCCGAGCGAGCATTAAAGCTAACATCCGGGGGTCGTGCCAACAACTTGCTAGAGCGCCTGCTCCTGCGCGCTGGACTTCGCGGGCCCAGGGCCTCTGCGTGCAAGCGGGCAACCTGGTAGGCTCTCTCGCAGATGAAGGCTCTGATCCAATTCGCCAAGCGAAAGCGCCCGCAGGCTGCGCGCCTGGTCGCGCTCGGGGGAATCTTGGGTCTCGCCTGGATGCTGGCGCCGCACATTCCGCGCAAGGTGGACCTGGAGCTGGCGCTGGGCTCGAGTCACAGCGAGGTGGTCGAGGTGCGCGTCGTCTATCTGCAGGAAGGCGAAGCAGTGCACGGTGTGGCGCTCCAGTTTCCTGCCGGTGCGCCGCCCAGCGTGCATCACGCAGTCGACCTGCCATCCGGCGAGTTCGAAGTGCAGACCGAGGTGCGTCGAGCCGATGGCCGCAGCGCCACCGGCATCAAGATCTTGCGCGTGCCGACTGATGGTCCCGTGCGCATCTCGCTCGGGGAGCCCACTCCGTGACGGCAGTGACGCAGGCCGACCCCAGGAGCGGGCATCCGGCAGGTGTGCTCACGCTCTGCCGCTGCGCGCTCTTGGCGCTGAGTGGCCCGACCAAGGGCGAGGAGATCGTCATCGAGAGCGAATGCTTTCGCATCGGCAAGAGCCCCGACAACGATTTGGTGCTGGTCGACCCAACCGTCTCCCGCGATCACTGCGAGATCGTGCGTGATGAAAAGGGCTTCTTGCTGCGTGATCTGGGCTCGACCAACGGCACGCTCCTGGACGGCGCCGAGATTCGCGAAGGCTATCTGCGACCGGGTGTGGTGATCAGCGTCGGACGCGTGGAGATCAAGGTGCGCCCCTATTCGGAGCGCATCGACGTCGTGCCGAGCGAGCGCAGCAGCTTCGGCGAGCTGGTCGGCACGACGCTGGCGATGCGTGAACTCTTCGCTGTGCTCGAGCGACTCGCTCCGAGCGACGCCAGCTTGTTGGTCGGTGGTGAGACCGGCACCGGCAAGGACCTGCTCGCGCGCGCAGTGCATGCGGCCAGCCGTCGTGCGCGGGGTCCCTTCGTAGTGGTGGATTGCGGCGCGGTGGTCGGCACACTGATCGAGAGCGAGCTCTTCGGCCACGAGAAGGGCGCCTTCACCGGCGCGACGCAGAGCCGGAAAGGCGCTTTCGAGCTCGCCCATAAAGGCACGCTCTTTCTCGACGAGGTGGCCGAGCTGCCGCTCTCACTGCAGCCCAAGCTCCTGCGTGCGCTCGAGACGCGACGCATCCGGCGCGTCGGTGGCCAGACTGAGACCGCGGTCGACCTGCGGGTGATCGCCGCCACGCACCGCGATCTCTCGCTGGAAGTGCAGCGCGGCAAGTTCCGCGAAGACCTGTATTTTCGTTTGGCCGTCGTGCCACTGCACCTGCCTGCGCTGCGCGAGCGCCGCGACGACATCCCGGCGCTGGCCAGACATCTCTTGGCGAAGCTCGGCGAGCAAAGCACGACGGCAGCGACGGCCCCCGAGCTCGACGACGCCACGCTCGCGGCGCTGATGGCGCACGATTGGCCCGGTAACGTGCGCGAGCTGCGCAATGTGCTGGAACGCGCGGCGCTCCTGGGGCATGCCCCGGGCGTGACTGGCGTGCGTGCGCTTTCGGCGTGGCTTTCACCTGCACGTGCTCGACCTGCGCAGGGCGACGCTTCGGAAGCACCAGGTTCGCTCGGCTTCGACCCGGCCATGAGCTACGGCGAAACACGAGAGCGCTGGGAGAACGACTTCGAGCGGCGCTACGTGAGCTGGCTGCTCGGGCGCCACGACGGCAACCTCGCCCAAGCCGCGCGCGAGGCGGGCATGGACCGCAAGTACCTGCACAAGCTCGCCAAGAAGCACGCCCTGCGGGGCGAATAGACCGATTTCCGGTTGAAGCTGTCTGGAAGCGATCATCTCGCCGTGAAACCGGGCTAGCTTTCCGCTCCCGGCTCCGTGGCGGATTGCCGGGAAGGGCTCTATGCTGCCGCCGCTTTTTCCCGATGGCTGACGAAGCAAAGTTTCTCCGCGACAAGAAGCGCCTGAGCCTCTCCGGCTTCGGGCTCACCTGCGCTGCAGGCGTGTTCCTCTTGATGTCGAACGAGGGGCAAGTGCCGCACGCGGCGCTCTACGGCCTCTTGCTGATGTGCGGTGCCGTGCTGGGCCTCTGCTCGGCGCTCGGCATGCTCACGGCCAACGCCGACGCGACGCCGCTGGGCGCAACCAGCTGGGGTGCGCTGCCGGATGAGCCCTCCTGGGCTGCGCCGCGCCGCACCGTGCCGACCGCGCTCGCGCTGGTCGTGCTCATCCCGCTCATGTTCGGTGGTGTGCGGCTCCCGCTGGCGATCTGCGCTGCGCTGCTGGCCCTGCTCATCTCCGCGTTGCGCAGGCCAGCGCTCCTCGTCTTCGTGATCGCCTCGGCGCTCTATCTGCCGATGCTCGGCGCCTACGGCCTGTGGGACCCCTGGGAAACCCACTATGGCGAAGTCGCCCGCGAGATGCTTTCGCGCGACGACTGGATCTCGCTCTGGTGGGCGCAGGACAAGTGGTTTTGGTCCAAGCCCATCCTGATCTTCTGGGCCGAGGCGCTGACCTGGAGCGCCTCCGGCATCGCGTTCCTGCCGGACAAGAATCCCGCCCACGTGGAGTGGGTGCTGCGCTTGCCGATCTACGGCATGGCCATGCTCGGGCTGATGGCGGTCTACGCGGCCGTGGCGCGGGTGTGGAGCCGTCGTGCTGGCGTGTTCGCAGCGCTGGTGCTGGCGACCACGCCTTACTATTCGATGCTCACGCATCAAGCCATCACAGACATGCCCTTCGTGTCGAACATGACGGTGGCGATGATGTTGCTGGTCCTCGGCTTGGTCGAGGATCCCGAACGCAAAGCGCGCTCCGTCCGCATTGGGCCTTTCGTGCTTTCCGCGCAGCACGCCGTGCTGGCGCTCTTGCTGCTGATCGGCCTGCCGCAGATCCTCTACCTGGCTAGCCGCAACATCACGCTCTTCCACGGGCTCTTCGCCTGGCACCGCGATTCGTTTCTCTCCGGCTCCGGCCACAATCCGGACGTGCCTGGCAACTTCGGCCTGCACGACGAGGCACCCGCCGTGCGCGCGCTTTTGCTCGAGCCTCTGGGGCAGGCTCTCGGCTGGCTGGTGGGCCTCGGCGCGATCGTCTGGCAGCTGCGCAAAGAGACGCGCCTGCAGCAGCTCTACATGTTCGCCTTCTACGCGTTCTGCGCGCTGGCGTTCATGGCCAAGGGCATCCCGGGCTTTGCGCTGCCGGGCCTGACGGCGTTTCTCTGCTTGGCCGCGACGCGCCGCTTCGATCTGCTTTGGTCCGGCAAGCTGCGGGTGACCGTTGGCATGCTGATCGTGACCGTGCTGGGCATGCCGTGGTTCATCGCCATGTACGTGCGCCACGGCGATGCCTTTCCCGATCGCATCCTGATCCACGATCACATCAATCGCCTGACCACCGGCGTGCACGGTGACAACGGCACGATCCAGTACTTCATCGAGCAGCTCGGCTACGGCCTCTTTCCGTGGATCGCGCTGGTCCCCGCTGCGCTCGGGTCCTGGCTGGTTCGTGGTGAGCGTGCCGGCGACGACCGCAGCGTCTACGAAAAGCGCGCCGCGCTCTACGCGCTCGGGCTGTGGTTTGCAGTGGCGTTCACGCTCTTTTCGGCGATGACCACCAAGTTCCACCACTACATCTTGCCCGCGGTGCCGCCGACCGCCGTGCTGGTGGGCCTCTTGCTCGATCGCCTCTTGCCGAAGACCGAGCTTGGCTTCAGCCGCCAACGGCTGCAGACGCTCTGCGCGGCGCTCCTGGCGCCGGTCTTGCTGGTGCTGGGTGTCGCGGGTCTGCGCGGCAACCTGCGCGGCATCATCCCGGGAGGCCTCTCGACCGCTGCGCGCGCGACCTGGGCGCTGCAGCACGGCCTGCCTGTGTGGCTCTGCATCACGCTGCTTCTCGTGGGCTGTGTGCTCTTCTTGGCTGCTGCGCGCGGCCTACGCCCGGCCTCCACCGAGCCGAGCGAAACGACAGAGCCCTACCAGAATGCCGCGCTCGGCGTGGCGTTGGTCGCAGGTGCGGTGCTCGCCGGCTTCGTGGGGCGCGATCTCTCGTGGCACACCCAAGATCCACCCGGCAGCGAGCGTCTGATCCACCTCTTCGTCTACAATTACTCTCGGCCCTGGCCCGAGCAATTCGACTATCGCCCGATCTTCACGGGCTTTGCTTGCGTGGCGGTGCTGCTCACGCTCACGGCTGTCTTCCGCAAGCTGCGACCCTCGGCTGCGCTCGGCCTTGCCGGGCTCGCTCTCGCGTTCTGTGCGTTTTGCCTGGACGTCTACATGGTCGACCTGGCTCCGCACTGGGGCCAAGCCGAGCTCATCCATCGGTACTACGCAGAGCGCAAGAACGCCTCGGAGCCACTGGTTGCGTGGCAGATGAACTGGAAGGGCGAGAACTTCTACACGGGCAACCGCGTTGCGGTCTTCGTCGACCTCGACAACAAAGCGATAGAGGCGTGGATCAAGCAGCACAAGGGTGTGCGCGCCTTCTTCCTGCTCGAGCATTCACGCCTCGACCACTTCAAGCGGACGCTGGCTCCGCGCGTGGTCAACCTGCTCAGTACGGAGCGCGAGTGCAACAAATTCGTCTTGGTGAGCGCCCAGCTGTGAGCGGCTATGCCGGCGAGACTGCTAGGGAAAGCGGAACTGAACGCCGGGAACTGGACAAGGTTTCAGCGCTAGGGGCATGCTAGGACCATGAGCCAGACCACTAGCGATTGTATTCTCTATGCACTTTTCTGCCTCTCACGCGACACGCAGCAGATCGATGCGGCCGCGCTGGGGCAAGCTGCCGGTGTCTCACCGACGCTGGCCGCGCGCGTGCTGGTCGAGCTGGAGCACGCCGGTCTGGTCGATGCCAGCCGCGCGCGACTCAGCATGCGTGGCCTGGCGCGAGCGGCCGCGCTGAGCGCGAGCGCCGCGAGCGGGAGCGGCGGCCCGCGCATCGAGCTTGGGCATGCCCAGCCCAGGCGCGCCAACGCCAAGCAGGTTCCGCTGGCAGCCAAGAGCGAGGTCGAGAGCGAGAAGGCCGAGGCGGCCGCGCCGACGTTCGCGCCAACGTTCAGAAAGCCAGAAGCGTTCCACGC
>JADGRG010000138.1 GCA_017881145.1 Sandaracinaceae bacterium
CGTCGCGGTGCTGCAGTTCTGCTCGTGATCGGCGTGCAGGATGAGCAAGAGGTTGAGCGCGTCTTCGAGGACGGGGTTGACCTCGTACTCTTCCGCAGGCACCGCGAACATCATGCGCAAGAAGTTGGCCGGCCACGAAAGGTCGTTGCGCGGGTAGACCATGGGCTGGCCCACGCTCTTCTTGTGTGCAAACGCCGCGAGCGTCTTGGCCTTGGCCAAGATGCGCACGATGTTGAGATCGAGCGTGTCAGGCGTCTCGGGATAGTAGCTAGATAGCGAGGCGCACATCGCAGCCATGATCGCCATGGGATGCGCGCCGGGCGGATAGCCCTCGTAGAACTTCTTCATGTCCTCGTGCAGGAGCGTGTGGTGATTCATGCTCTCGCGGAAATCGCTCAGCTCCGCGACCGACGGCCGGTGACCGTAGATGAGCAGGTAGCAGACCTCGGTGAAGCGCGCGCGCTCCGCCACCTGCTCGATGGGATAACCGCGATAACGCAGAATCCCTTTCTCTCCATCGATGAAACAGATCGAGCTCTGACACGAGCCCGTGTTGCCGTAGCCGGGGTCCAGCGTGATGAGACCTGTCTTGCTACGCAGGTCTGCGATCACCAGGCCTTTCTCGCCTTCGGAGCCCTCGACGACGGGGAATTCGTACTCTTTGCCTTCGTAGATAAGTTTCGCCGTACTCATGGTGATTGTCCGCCTTGAATGACTTTAGAGCGTGATCTCTGCATACCCCGAACGACATTTCAACTGCGTAAACATCTAACCGTGGCGCTTGCGATAGATCATCGCGCTTGACGTCGTCCATTGCCCCACCGCCACCGCGCCGGCACCCCCACGACCGGACCACGCGTAGCGATCTTCCCCTCCGGCAGCTTCGACCTCACGCGCTCAGAAGGGCAGCTCGGCGCAGTAGAGCCCCGCGCGTTTGGACCGGTCGTCGGGGTCGGACACTAGCCAGAGCTGGCCGCGGGCGACGGCGATGCCTTCGAGCTTGCAGGTTGGTTGCACCGGGAAGATCGCGCGCACCTGGCAATGCGACGACAACGCACCCACCACCGAGCCCGCGCACCGACCGTCCGCGTAGGTGTCAGCGCTGGCTTCGGCGGCCGCGGTGAAGACCAGCCCAGCTTCGGGATGCGGCGCGAGATCGGTGATGGTCAACGCGACCCCCTGCAGCTCGCCCAGGGCAAGCGGGTGAACGGCCCGCAAGCCATCTGCGTCCACGCGACCCACGGCGTGGAGTTGGTTCAGCACGGCGGCCAGGTCGAGCTCGATGCAGGCGTTGAAGCCTAACGCACCGTTGCCGCGCTGCGCGAGCCAGAGCTGCTGGCCGACCACCGCCGCACCTTCGATGTTCAGCTCGGGGATCTGCGCACGCAGCTCGGTGTAGAGGCCGCAGAGATCGAGCGCGTGGACCTCCAGGCTCAGCGGGTCGAAGAGCGCGCCACGCTGGCGGGCGACGGTCGAGCCCGATCCCAGCGCGAGCAACCGGCCATCTGGAAGCACGGTCAGCGCTTCGAGATCGGGCTTGCGACGTTTGCGCGCTGCATGCGGCTCCGGCAGCACCCCTGGCCAGATCGGCACGTGGCGTAGCGGCCGACCATCGAACGCGTACGAAGCCAGGAAGAGCTCGTCGTCCGCCACCACCCAGAGCGCGTCCGACAGCGCGACCAGCCCGCTGGCTGCGGAAACCTCCAGCTCGGCAACCTGGGACAGGACCAACACAGGCGGAGCTTAGCGCGGGGGCGCTCAGCGCTGGCTGGCCTTCGCGTGCCGGTGGACAGCACACGAAGATTTGGCTGAACGCTCGGTCAGTGGCGTACAAGAGTGGCGCAAGGACGCCGTGCCGTGCGAGAAACGAGCTGCGGCAGTGACCGCGGGGCGTGTGACTCGGGTTCGGATTCCTTCTGCATCTGGCGATGGGCACCGGCAACGAGTCGGAGGGAGAGGCAAGCGGATGAAAGACGTGCGACTGGCGTATCTTGCACTGAGTGTGTGTCTGCTGTGGGTCGGCTGCGGCACCCACGCGGTCACGTCATCGACTGCCACCCCGGCTGCCACTCCGGCTGCCACTCCGGCCGCAACTGGTCGAGGCAGTGCCGCGTGTCGGAGCTGGCAAACGGCGATCTGCGATCTCGCGGTCACCAAGTGCAAGCTCGTGAGCCAAGCGCAGTGCGATCACCAGTACAAGGGCATCGTCTGCCAGTCGGACGCGAAGGCGACCGAGTGCGCAACCTCGCTCAAGGCTGCGAGCTGCTCGGCCGGCCCGTCCGGCTGCGACTTCGCGGACATCGCCGACCCAGCGCCTGCGATCACCGCGTGCGAGGACTACATCAAGGCGGTGTGCGAGTGGGAGATCGCGTGCGGCTCGACGCAAACGCAGGATGCCTGCGTGACGGATCTGGGAACGCAGATCACCTGCAGCACAGCAGTCGCCATCGACCTGCAATACGAGACCTGCCTGAAGGACCTGAAGGCGCAGGCCTGCAGCGCCATCAAAGGCCCCGACAGCTGCAAGAACATCATTCTCGCCTCTCAGTAGCAGGCGGCGCCCGAGCTAGCGGAAACGACGCGATCTGCCGGCAATTGCAGCGTTTCGGCCGAGCCCGTGGCGTGCCCAGGCGCTCAGAAGTAGACTGGGTGCATGACCTCGCAGGCCCGCAAGCTCCTGGAGCAAGCTCTCGCCCTTCCGGAGGAAGATCGCGTCTACCTGGTCGAAGCGCTGCAAGACAGCCTCGAGCCCGTCGAGTCGCAAGCAGAGATCGACGCGGCGTGGAAGGACGAGATCGTGCGGCGCGTGCAATCGATCGAAGACGGCACGGCAGTGTTGCACGATGGTGAGACCGTGTTGCGCAAGTTGATGTCCAAGTACGGGCGCTGAATGACTCTGCACTTTCGCGTCCTCGACGAGGCGAAGCAGGAGCTCACAGAAGCCTCCGTCTGGTACGACGCCGAGCGTCAGGACCTAGGCCGCGAGTTCCTCGTCGCCTACAGAACCATCATCGCCCACGCGATCGATTTCCCTGACACCGGCAGCCCCATCACCGAGCTTCGCACCGGTCAGGACGTGCGCCGCTTTCTCTTCGAGCCGCGCTTCCCGTACGCAGTGGTCGCTGCCCGGGTGCGGGACGCGTTTGTCGTGGTTGCCATCGAGCATCAGCACCGCAAGCCACTCTATTGGCGAAAGCGGCTGGCGAAGGTTCACCCCTAGTTCTGCGGCGCACCCACCTCGCGAAGGACAGGTGCGCGGGATATCCTCGGCGCACGCGGCGGGCATATCGGTTTCGTTGCAGACGGTGACTTCGCGTTGGGGGTGTCTTGGGGTCAGGCAGAGTGAGCGCCGAGGCAAGCGTTGAGCACGGAGAGCGCTGGGCTGCGGCGCTGGGCTACCTCGCGTTGACGGCGTGCTCTGTTTCTGGTGAAGACCTTGCCGCCGCATGCGGATGCGGCCGTGAAGCTGGGCGGCACTGGCGATCGGCTCTGCTTCGTCGCAAGAGATCGATCTGTCGGCTGCGCGGTCGATGCGTGAATCGCCGAGGCGGGGAGATACGTGAACGTAGCTATCGGCGCTTCGCTTGGTCGCGTCAGTTCAAGCAGGACATCGGTTCCGGCCACGACACGCAGCGCTATCGTGTCCGGGAGGATCGGGAATCGCCCGATCGTGAAGCGCAGGTTCGCAGGCGTGCTGGCGGTTGCCAGCACAAACTCCGCCCCGTCTGCCGACCACCCCGCGCCGCGTCACCGGCCTGCGCAGCTACTCCCTGGCGGCGGTACCGTATCTTCCTTGCCATGGGGACGATTTCCTTTGCGCCCGGTTCTCCATCGGGATCCTCGAGGCGTCCCGCGTTGCCTACCGACGACTACGACCCTGGCACGTGCCTTGCTCTGACAAGGGACATATGAAGTGCACGGCACAACTCGACACACCTCACTTCGTCGCCCTGCCGGCGATGCTGCTGGTTGCGGCTTGCATGACGCAGCATTCCGCAACTGAGCGCACGCTGAGCCCAGACGCCGCGCTCAGCGATGCGGGAGGCCACGACCACGTCTCACGCGACGCCAGCACGCAACCTAGCCCGGTGTTGAGCGCGAGCTTGGAGGGCGATTGGCTCGGCGTCGATGTGCGCGGCGGCACTTTCTACCAGCAGAGTTGCAGCGGTGCCGTCCGAGCGGAGAAGTCGCTCGGGGGGCAATGGATCCCGCTCCAGGATGATCGAGCGGATTCGCGCTGGTACGGCTACTACCTGGACGGGGTCTACGTAGCAGCCGATCGAACGCTGGGCTGCGATGTGGTCGCCTGCGAGCGAACTCAGGCGCGCGTCGAAGTTGGCGCGGTCAACGAATATGTTCGCACTGGCTCCATGGCACCGCCCGCGGGCACGGGGGCACTCCCGGGTTTCGAGCTTGCGGTGATCGAGACACGGGCGTTCCACGGCCAAGTGCGCGTACACCTCGTCTATTCGAGCGATGCGACTTGCAGCGACGCGCACGAGGCCAATGTCCTGCTCGACGTTCCCGAGCACGGCGTATGCTGCCCGATCGGTAAAGTGGATTGCTCTAGCCAGGGTCCTGGTGGAGGGTGGGCACCGACCCCGGATGCCTGCTCCAAGTGGCCTGGGGGCTACCCATACGGCGCGTTCGTCGTGCGCGAGACGGATGTGCGCGGCTGCCCGAAACTCGTGGTGGCGCCAGACGCCTGCTGTGCGTGTCCGTTGGACGGCCCCGACGCCGGGCTCTGAGCGCCCGCGCA
>JADGRG010000139.1 GCA_017881145.1 Sandaracinaceae bacterium
CCTGTGTGAGCGCGTCGCTCGCGGCGTGCGCTAACACTCCGACGCCGTCTTGGGAGTGCAGGCCTTTGCCGACGATGATGAGTAGGCTGCGGGCGCCTTGGCGGTGGGCTTTGCGGACGAAGTTGTTGATCTCTTGGGTTACCTCGGCGGCGCGTTTGCCGTGCAGGTCGAGCTTGGCTTCGGGGGAGAAGCCTTTGCTGGCGAGGCGAGTCAGCAGCTTCGGGGAGGCGTCGGAGCGCAGGCCGTGCACGAAGTTCTCGTCGCGCTGCACGCTGAAGCGCACGCCACCTGCGACCAGCGCGGCGAGTCGGGCGCGGGCTGCGGCGTCGTCGACGCGAGCCTGCGATACAACGTCGGCACGCGACGAGGGCGCGGGGGCGACGGGTTGAGCGAGGGGTTTCTTGGCGCGCAGCGGACGAGCACCGGCGTAGGCATCGTTCAGCATGCGGAGCTCGGAGGTGCCGAGCGGGCGCGTTTCGGCGGCGGGTTTGGCCGGGCGCGCGGTGACCCGAAGCAGAGGCTCAGGCTCGGGAGGTGGCAGGGTGCGCGGTGAGAAGGCCTTGCGGCCCTTCGTCGCTGGCGCCGGTGCAACGCCGGCCTTCTTGAGCAGCTCACCCAGGTGCGTGCCCACTTTGGGGGGTGGCGGTGGTGCAGGTTGTGCCTGCTCTGCGCTCTTCTTCGCTGACTTCTTGCTCTTGCGACTCATCGCTGACCCTCTCCACTGGGATCCTACACCGAGAGTGTTTCTGGTTCCGGCAAACCTGGAACGAGGGCCGAACCTGGGACGCCAACGCTGCCTGGAAGCGCTCCGGGTTTTGCGCGCGTAGACGCTCGGCGGATCTTGACCGCGGGCGCTTGTCGCCTGTTCAATGGGCGCCGGTGTTCTGCATTGTCATCACTGAGAAGGGCGGCGCGCAGCGCCAGCTCGACTTCGAAGGTCCAGAGGTCAGCGTCGGTCGCCTCGAAGACAACGACGTCTGTCTGCCCAAGAGCAACGTCTCGAAGCACCACGCGCGGCTCATCTACAAGGACGACCGCTACGTGCTGGTCGACCAGAAGAGCACCAACGGCACCTACGTCAACGGCCGGCGCATCTCTTCGCCGATGGTCGTGCGCAAGGGCGACAAGATCTACATCGGCGATTTCATCCTCACGCTGGCCGGTGCAGACGGCCTGAACGAAAGCCACACTGGTCGTGTCTCTGGTGTGTCGCAAGCGCCGAGCAGCCTCGAGGCCTCGCAGATCCGCCCCTCGCGCGCGCCGGTGCCCTACATCCCCGAGCACCCGCCAGTCACCGAGGCGTCTTCCTCCCTGACCGAGCCGCCTTCGCGTGCACCGTCGATGCCTGCGCCGGCCGCGCCGCGGCTCGCGCCAACACCGTTGCCCAACGCTGCGCCCAGCGATGAGGCAATGCCGGAGCCCGCGTCGCTGCGTCCGCCACCACCGCCGCGCGAAACCGTGCGCGAAGTGGGGCTGACCATTCCGCCGCCACCACCACCACCACCACCTCCGGAGCGCGACGCAGGCCGCACGGTTCCGCCACCGCCACCGCCACCGCCACCGCCACCGCCACCGCCACCGCCGGAGCGCCCCGCCGTGGCGTCGCCCGCACCCAGCGTGCCACCGCCTCCACCGCCGGAACGTGCGGTCCAGGTGGCAGCGCCGAGCGTACCGCCTCCTCCACCACCGCGCGTCGCACTGCCAGCGCGCGAGCGTCCGCTGCGTTCCAGCCAAAAGAGCATCCCTCCCTGGGCCGACGATCCTGCCGCTTCGCACGGTGGGCACACTTCGCCGGCAGCGCTCGCTCCCTCGGTGCGACTGCAAGCAGCACTCGGCATGTTGATGGAGCGGCTGGCCACGCAGATGAATGTGGCAAGCGCGCAGGAAGGGCCCTTCCCTTCCGAGCGCGAGCCGGTGCTTTCGCGTCTGATCGACGAGCTCGCCGACGAAGGCGCAATCGGCCCCGATCTCGATCGGCGTTTCCTGCGCGATGCCGCGGTGAGCGAAGCCGTGGGCCTGGGCCCGCTGGATCGCTTGCTCGCCAATCGTTCGGTGCGCGAGGTCGTGGTCGACGGTCCGGCGCGCATTCTGGCTGACCTGGGTGGCGGTCTTTCACCGGTGTCGTCGTTCTTCTCCGGTGCCGAAGCAGTGCTGACCGTGGCTCGCAGGCTGATGCAGCGCGGTGGCCACGCGCTCGACCTGAACGCGCCGATTCAAGAAGCCCAGCTGCCTGGCGGTGGGCACGTGCAGCTCCTCTTGCCACCGCTTTCGCCGAAGGGGCCGCTGATCACGCTGCGTTGTCCGCCGCGCGGTCGCAGCTCGGCCGAGAGCATGGTGACCGACGGGCTGCTCTCGACCGACATGCTCGCGCTCTTGCGCGCCGCGGTGCAGAGCCACCAGAACATCCTGGTGCTCGGGCCGCTGGGCTCGGGTGTGAGCACGTTGCTGGCTGCGCTGATCGGCCTAGCGCCGGATCACGAGCGTGTGGTGACGATCGAAGACACCCCGAGCGTGAGCCTCACGCATCCTCAGGCAATACCCTTGAACCGCAGCGCGGCGCGCGGCCTCACGCTCGGCGAGCTACTCAAGAGCGCTTCGCGCCTGCGCTACGACCGGCTAGTGATCGACGAGGTCCGCCCCGAGGATGCGCTGGCCGCCCTGACCACCGCATCGTCCGCGACCGGCGTCTTGCTGGGGATCCACGCGCCCGGCCCGAGTGCGGCGCTCACCCAGCTCGAGCTCTTCGCGCAGGCCACGCTGGGCGGCGCACGCACCTCGCTCGGGTCGCTCTTGGCCAGCGCCGTGCAAGTGTTGGTGCACGTGGCAGCCGGCAAGGACGGCAGCCGGCGCATCCAGAGCATCTCGGAAGTCCTGGGCGCGCACGACGACACGCTCGATGTGCGAGTGCTCTACCGCAACGAATCAGGCAACTTCCGCCCCAGCGAGCATCGCGCGAGTTTCCTCGGCAGCTGAACTTTGGTAGAGCATGCGGCCGGCGGCGCGCAGCGCTGGAAAGAGCAGCGCGCAACACCTGGCAGAGAGCAGAGGTCCCGCATGGACAACACCAACCAATCCGAATACGGCTGGACTCTCGAGCGCTTCATCCTGGAGCGCCAGCGCGAGATCCCGGGCGCGACCGGCGAGTTTACGCAGCTCTTCCAGCAGATCGCGCTGGCCGGCAAGATCATCGCCAGCCGCGTGAACCAGGCCGGCCTGGCCGGTCTCTTGGGCCACACCGGCAAGACCAACGTGCAGGGCGAGGTCGTCCAGAAGCTGGATGTGTTCTCCAACCAAACGCTGATCCACTGTCTGGAAGCCGGCGGGCAGGTCTGCCTGATGGCGAGCGAAGAGGTGGACGATCCGATCCCCATCCCGACCCGCTATCCGAAGGGCCGCTACGTGCTGGCGTTCGATCCGCTGGACGGCTCCAGCAACATCGACGTGAACATCTCCATCGGCACGATCTTCTCCGTGCACAAGCGTGTCAGCACCGGCAACGAACCCTCGCTCGGCGATTGTCTGCAGCCGGGTCGCACGCAGGTGGCAGCGGGTTACATCGTCTACGGCTCGTCAACCATGTTCGTGTTCACCAGCGGCGACGGCGTGCACGGCTTCACGCTCGACCCCTCGGTCGGCGAGTTCTTCTTGTCACATCCGGACATCACCCTGCCCGAGCGCGGCAAGATCTACTCCGTCAACGAAGGCAACGAAGCGGTCTGGGACGAGGGCGTGCGCGACTGGGTACGCTGGCTGAAGACGCCTGACAAGGCGGCCGGCAAACCTTATAGCAGCCGTTACGTCGGCACGCTGGTGGCCGACTTCCACCGCACCCTGCTCAAGGGCGGTGTGTTCGCCTACCCGGCCGACAAGAAGAACCAGAGCGGCAAGCTACGCCTGCTCTACGAAGCCGCGCCCATGGCCATGATCGTGGAGCAGGCCGGCGGAGCAGCCTCGACTGGCACGGGACCGATCCTCGACGTCGTGCCCACCCACCTGCACCAACGCGTGCCTCTCTACATCGGCAGCCGCGGCGACGTACAAGATGCGATAGACCGTATCCACAAGAGCTGAAGCGACGAAGCTTGCCGGAGCTCGCAAACCAGAGGGGGTCCAGGCGTCTCTGTTTAGAGCCGCGTCACGACGAACCTCCGCACCAGCGTGCCTTGTGCGGCCTGCACCGCCACACGCAGCGCTCCATCGGGAGCTGTCACGCTGCACAAGGCATCACCGGCGCTGGAGTGAAGCAGCAAGCTCTTGCCCCGACGCGTCACCACCAAAGCCATCTTGCCCGGCAACGCGCGCGTGCAGCCCGGCGCGCGAAGCTCAGCTGCGCCTAGCGACACCGCGACGCTTTGGTTCGACGCAGAGAGCAAGAGCAGCGAGGCAGCGCCGTCGACTTCGAGCTCCACGCGGACATCCGCGAAGCGCAGGTCGGCGAGGTCGATGCGCGCGCCCTCGACCAAGCTCGTCCAGCCGTCTGCAGCCAGCTGCCAATGTTGCGGTGCATCGAGAGCCAGCTTCGCTCTGCCCTCAGTCAGGAGATTGCCGCTGGGGCTTTCGTAGACCGTGCTGGAGTCTTCACGACGCAGCGCTGCGCCAAACCCATCCAGCTCGATCAGCGAGCCGTCGAGCAAGAGCAGCAGCGCATCCGCCACGCGGGTCGCCTCACGCGAAACCAGCGTCGCTGTGCTGGGATCGATGACGAACGCACGTTGCGCGATCATCGCCACGGGATCGCGAGCCGTGACGAAGAGTCGCCCGTCCCGCAGCGTGACCATGCGCAGATCTTCGAGACCACTTGGCGCCTGCGACGCGAAATCGAGTGGTATGCTGACGCTCTCGAAATCGCTGCCCGTCGGCAGGAGCAACACCAACTCGCAGCCAAGAGCTGCACCCGTGTCGCAGCCAAGAGCGGCAAGCCGACCACCTGGCAAGGCGCAGATCACGAGGTCGGCGTGCCCAGGCAGCTCGACGGCCAGTTTCGTGAACGCGCGCGCCTTCGCATCGAAGCGCTCCAGGCTCGTCACGACGTCACCGTTGCTGTCCCGACCGCCGACCACCAAGACCTCGCCCGAGTCCAGCACCAACACACTTGGCTCGATACGCCCGACACCGAGGCCTGCGCTCTCGGTCACCGCGTTGCGTTCGCCGCTGGCCACGTTCAAGAGCTCCGCGCTGCGCAGCGGCTCGCCGGAAGGCTCGCTACGACCGCCGACCAAGAGCACGCGACCATCCGGCAAGAGCGCGGCTCCGTGTTGCATGCGCGGTCCGGTCAGCAGCTTATGGCTGCGCTCGATCTGAAACGTGAACGAGGTCGGATCGAAGATCTCGTAGGTCTCCTGGGCCGTGCCCGCAGCGTCTGCGCTACCGCCCGCCACTACCACCACGTCGCCTGCCAGCGTGGCCGAGGCATGCGCGCGCCGTAGCAACATGCCGTCGGGAACCTGCTGCAGGAGGTCTTGGCCCGCTGGCAACACCAGCGCTGCGCTGCGTGCGCCGCCGCTACCGTCTTCTCCGCCGGCGATGAGCAGTCCTCCGCCCGGCAAGGCCGCGAGCGCTGCACCCGGCAGTGCCGCCGCCAGCGGATCTGAGAGCAGGCAGGCGTGGGCAAGTGGCAGAAGCAGTACGTCGCGGCTGGGTGCGGCGGTCTCGAGCGAAAGCACTCCCACGGCTTTGCTCTCGCCGCCGAAGCTCGCCTCGAAAGAGAGCTCGCGCGTCCGCAGCGGAAAGGTGTCGAGCGAAAGGCTGCCGCGGGCGGGATTCACCGAAATGCTCTGGCTCGGGAAATCGCCGAGCGCGCGCACCGCAAGCGCAGAAGCCGAACCGAGACTGCAGGTCGAAAGCTGATGCACTGCGATCGGCAGCCTCGAGACGATCGGATCGGGCGTGCATCCCAGGAGCGGCCAGAGCGCCACCCCGAGGAGCGCTGGTTTCAGCATCGCACGCATCCGCTATGCTTTCTCACGAATGACAGAGCCCCCGCAATCCGTGCCGCTTCCGCTCGCACACTTTGGCAAGTACCTCTTGGATCACGAGCTCGCTCGCGGAGGCATGTCACGGGTGTTTCGCGCGCGCTTGTGCGGACCCGGTGGCTTCGAGAAGAAGCTGGTGGTCAAACAGATCTTGCCCGAGCTAGCGAGCGACCCTGACTTCATCGAGCTCTTCGTGCGCGAGGCCAACACGCTGGTGCAGATGAGCCATCCGAACCTCGTGCCGGTGTACGAGTTGGGCGAGGTGGACGGCGTGTACTTCTTGGCGATGGAGTGGGTGCAGGGCGCGACCATCGCCGAGCTGCTGCGCGAAGGGCCCTTGCCTAGCGCGTGGGTCGCGCATGTCGGAGCGCAGATCGCCGAAGCGTTGCGCTACGCACACGAGCGCTTTCAGATCGTCCACCGCGATGTCACCCCGCGAAACGTGATCATCGACGCAGCCGGTCAAGCACGCTTGCTCGATTTCGGCATCGCCGCCAAAGCCGATCACACCGGCCGCGGTGAGATCTTCGGTTCGCCCGGCTACATGGCGCCGGAGCAGACGCGTGGAGAGCCACTCGGCCCACGAAGTGATCTCTTCTCGCTCGGCGCAGTGCTCTACGAAGCTGCCACCGGGAGCAAGGCGGCAGCGCGCTCGCGGGTCGAAAGCAGCGCAGCATCGGACGGCCCTGCGCTCGCTGCAATGGATGCGCTCGCACTCACGGATCCTGCGCTCGGTCGGCTGATCGCGCGGATGCTTGCGCCGGAAGCGGCCGCACGTCCGCAGGCTGCAGCCGAGGTTGCCGTCGAGCTGCGCACCTGGCTTGCAGAACGCCACCCGCAAGGCGTGGAGCGCGAGTTGGGCGCGCGAGCTCAGAGCACGCACAGCGCACGCGAAGCCCTGCCGAGCGCTGCGCAGGGCGCCACGCCCAAGAGCGGAAATGCTAGCCACACCGAGGCGCGCTCGATCGCGACCAGCCCGGTGCTGGCTGAGCTGCTCAAGCAGGCGACCGAACGCTTGCCACGCCCCAACCCACCACCAGCAGTCCCGAGCGTCGGCGACGAGCTGGCCAACGATCCGGAGATGCAGCGCACGGTGCGGCGTTTCGTGCGAGACGCAGTGGTCGTCGCCGTGGCGCTGGTGGTGGCCGTGGTGTTCGGTTTGCGAGCGGCGCGCGAGGGTCATGCGACAGAGCACGCCCTACCCCGGAGCGTTGCACCCACGGCGAAGCTGACGGCGGCGCCGAGCACAGACACCCCCATCGCGGCTGCCACGCAAGGCCCCAAGGCCGACCCCCCGACCCCCGCTGCACCTCCACGCGCAGCGGAGACACCAAGACCAAGTGAAGCCGACAAGCCAGGCTTCGTGACGCTGAGCGCTCTGCCCTGGGCGCAGGTGCGCCTCGACGGACGAAGCGTCGGCGTCACCCCGCGCCGCAACCTCCCGCTGCGCCCCGGCAAGCACACGCTCGCCTTCGAGTGCCCGCCCCTCGGCAAACAGTCCCGCACCACCATCGACCTGCACCCGGGTCAGGCGTTACAGGTCGTGGTCGATCTGCACACCGATCCACCCAAAGTCACGCTGCGCTGAGCATAGTCCGGACGAAAGGGGTATTGGTCTTTCCGTTCTGTTTGACATA
>JADGRG010000140.1 GCA_017881145.1 Sandaracinaceae bacterium
CAGCGCTGCGCTCCACGGTCATTCTCGTCGACGGGCTGGTGAGCGAGATCGGCGCACCAAAGGGCCAACTCGACATGGTGCTCACCAATGGTCGGCAGCTCTACGCCTTGCGGCGTGGTGACCCGATGGTGCTGGTCGAGCGCGATCGGCTTTCGCTCGCGGACGAGCAAGCAAAACCGGCGCGCGCCGTCGAAGCCGTGCGCTATGTGATGCTGGCGACCATCGAGCGCGATACGCCCGTTGAGTACCGAGGCATCGAAGACAGCCATTTGGTCGCCATCGATCGCGATCTGCACGTGACCAGCTACGCGCTCTGAGCAAAGCTGTCTGTGAGTCGCCGCGCGACGGCTCTTCAGGGCTTGCTGGTGCTGCCCGTCGTGTGCTTCTTCCACACGCGCATGTTCAGCTCGTTGAGGCGTTTGAGCGCGTCTGGCACGAGCGCGGAGCGCGGCCAGCGTCGCCACAAGAGCTTGAGCGCATCGCGCGCGTCATCGAGATTGCCCAGGTCGTCGGCGCACTGACTCAAGAGCCAGGCAGCGTCGTCCTGCAGATCCTTGTCGATGTTCTGCTCCAGCACACCCTTGGCGAGCACCTGCGCCTCAGCCGGACGGCCGAGATCCCGCAATGCCTTGGCCAAGTTGTATCTCACAGCCGGGATGTGCGAGGCCTCTTCCTTCTGACGAATCGCTTCGCGAAACGACTCTGCGGCTTCCGCGTAGCGGCCGGTCGCCATCAAGTTCAGACCGTTCTGATAGGCGGCGATCGAAAGCTCCAAGCGGAAGCGGTCTTCGGTGTCGCGGAAGAACTCCTCTTCGGCCTTGGAGAGCTGCTCCTTGCGGATCTCCTCGTAGCCCTCGACGACCTTGGTCAGCTCTTTTTGCCGAATCAGCGCGTAGTAAGCAGTGGCCTTGGCTTCGGCCTGCTCGCGCTGCTCGCCGCGCCGGATCTCCTCTGCCAAGTCGCGCCGCAGCTGCTTGACCTCACGCGTCAGCTCTTCCTTCTCGGACTCGATCTCGTTGATGCGAACATCCGACCAGAGCTTGAGGCCGACGAACGAGAGCGTCGCGAAGAGGCCGTAGGCCACGGCGCTGTTCCAGTTGAAGCGACGCTCGTACCCAGCCTGTCGCTTGGCGATGGACTTGATGTCCGCCGCCAGCGAGTTGGTGAGATTGTTGGTCTTGATGATGAGGCCCCGAGATTCGATGATCTCGGTCTTGATCTCGCGGATCTCGTCGTCGGCGTCGCGCATTGGGGCCTTCCTAACGTGATGCTGCGCGCCCCGCAAGTTGGGACGCCGGCCCGGGCCTCCGCCGCGCGGGCCCCGCCGCCGCTTGACGGCTCCTGGGCAAGCGCCTAAAAGCGCTGGCGTTCCGGACGAAAAACTCATGAATCTCCGCCCGCTTCGCTGGCCTCCGGCGCTTCCGCTCCTTGCCCGCTGCGCCGTCATGTGCGCGGTGCTCTGCACAGTGGCGGGCTGCGGCGCCCAACGCTTCATCATAATCGGCACCGCCAGCGCTCCGAGCACCAGCGGCTACGTCGAAATCGAGCACGTCGACAAGCACGAAGTCGCCATCAAGGTCCGGATGGAGCAGCTGCATCCGGCCGAGCGGCTCGACGCTGCGTTTTCGAGCTATGTCGTGTGGCTACAAGGCGAAAGCGGAAATCCCGTCCGCGCCGGCAGCTTGCGCTACGACGCCGATGCGCGCGCCGGTGAGCTGCGAACCAAAACCCCGTTCCGGAAATTCGTTGTCAAGGTCACGGCGGAGGCGAATGATAAGCCCAGCGCGCCGAGCCATTTCATGGTCGCGAGCCAAGAGGTCTTGGTCGCAGACTGACGCCAGAGCAGCGCTGAACACCGCGACACCGCACAGAGCCGAGGAGAACACGCGTGTACGATACCTCTGATATCAAGAAGAACCTGAAGATCAAGCTCGACGGCGTGCCCTTCTCGGTCGTTGATTTCCAGTTCGTGAAGCCCGGCAAAGGTAACGCGTTCACTCGGACCAAGCTGCGCAACATGTATACCGGCGCGGTCATCGACCGCACCTTCCGCTCGAATGAAAAGCTCGAGCCAGCGGACATGGACGAGCGCCAGATGCAGTTCCTCTTCAAGGAGGGCGACTCCTACGTGTTCATGGACACGAGCAGCTACGACCAGCTCAACCTGAGCGAAGAACAGCTCGGCGAGAACAAGTGGTACCTGATCGACAACACCATGGTGGAGGTGCTTTTCTTCAACGAGAAGCCCATTGGTGTCACGCCGCCCACCTTCGTGATCATGAAAGTTCTGCGCACTGAGCCGGGATTCAAGGGCGACACTTCGGGCGGCGCCATGAAGCCAGCCACGATGGAGACGGGCCTCCAGGTCACCGTCCCACTCTTCATCAACGAAGGCGAAACCCTGAAGATCGACACCCGCACCGGCGAGTACGCCGAGCGCGTGAACGTCAAGCGGTAGTTATGCGCGAAAGAAGTGCCGCGCGTACTCTGGCCGCGCTCCGGGCCGGCACACAGGTCAGCGTCGCCGGACGCGTCATCGCCCGCCTGGGCGATGGTTTCATGCTGCAGGACGACACTGGCTGCGTGGAGGTCGCCTCGGCCACGGCTGCGCCGATGGGCGCATTCGTGACCGCGTTAGGCACGTGGGACGGCGCACGCGTCTCACTGAGCAGCATCGACGTCGTGAGCGCGGGCGGCGAGCGCTTCACGCGCGCCGAGAGCGATTGGACGTACCTCTCCGGCAAGCGCCTCGCCAATCTGCGAACGCGCCATGCGATCACACGCGCCGCGCGCGCATTCTTCGATGGCGAAGGGCTGCTCGAGGTGGACACGCCGGCGATTGTCCCCTGCCCTGGGCTCGATGTGCATCTGGATGCGATCGAGGTGCTCGGAATGGGCGCACCGCGTTGGCTGCACACCAGCCCCGAATACCAGATGAAGCGGCTGCTGGTGACCGGCGTTCCAGGAGTCTACCAAATCGGGAAAGCCTTTCGGCGCGGGGAGCGCGGCAAGCTGCACGAGCCGGAGTTCATGATGCTCGAGTGGTATCGGAACTTCGCGGGCGCTCAGGACATGATGCGCGACACCGAGGAGCTGGTGGCCCACGTCGCGCGCCTGGTCACTGGGAGCACGCGTTTGCCGGGGCTCAAGAATCCGGTGCAGGTCCAGCCGCCTTGGGAGCGCATCACGGTTGCGGATGCCTTTGCTCGCTACGCCAGCGTCGACCTCGATTCGGTGGTGCACGACGAGGAGCGCTTCTATCGAATCCTGGTCGAGAAGATCGAGCCCGAGCTGGGCCGCGATCATCCGACCTTCCTCACCCACTACCCCGCGCGCATGGCCTCGCTCTCGCGAGTTTCAGCCGAGGATCCGCGCTATGCGGAGCGCTTCGAGGCCTACCTTGATGGAGTCGAGCTCTGCAACGGCTTCACCGAGCTCACCGATGCCAGCGAGCAACGCAAGCGTCTGCAGGCCGACCAAGCCGCACGCGCCAAGCTCGGCCGCTCCGTGTATCCGGTCGATGAACGCTTCATCGCTGCACTCGAAGACGGTATCCCGCCCAGCGGCGGCAACGCATTGGGCGTCGACCGCCTGGTCATGCTCACGGTTGGCGCCAAGCAGATCGACGAAGTGCTCGCGTTCCCCTGCGCCCGCATCTGAAGAGCTGTCGAAAACTCGGCGCAGAGCGAGTTCGCATACCCGCCGAGCAGCCTTCGGCTCTCGGCGTAGCGCGCCCGCAGAAGCGGAGGGAGCGCTACTCACGTAGCGTGACCGACAATCGGAGTCCGAAAGCAGCTATGAGCCATTTTTCGGCAGCTCGTCAGTCCGGCTTGCCGCCACCGACGCACGCACCACCGGTGCACACGACCGAAAGCTTCACCGTGTGTCCGGAGCCCGGCGCGCCGAAGTTGAAAGTGGTCGCCTCTCCGGTCGCCACGCCGTTCTTGTCCAGCGCCTCGACATTGACTTCGCCGACCTCGTCGCCCGCAAGCTTGCGTGAAAGGTCTGGCACCGCGCGGTATTGGTCGGCGCCGCTGCCGGCTTCCTTGCAGGGCACGGTGCTCTCGAGCAGAAGCTGACTGCCATCCTTGCGCCACGCACTGATCCGAAAGCGGTCGATGGCTGCGCTCTCGCAGGTGCCGAAGCCGAAGCTCCAGCGCAGCAAGAGATGCGCGGGTGCCGCCGTCAGCATCACAGCTGGATCGGCGACCACAGTGGTGCCATCTCCGACCACGTTCACCGGCACTTCACCCGCTTGCAGGCTGTCCATGATGGCCACGCCTTGCGAGTCGACGCCGAAGAGACGCACGTGGTAGCCACCGGGTGGCACCTCTTGGAAGCGGATCTCGCCGCTCTCGCAGGCGGCTTCCTCGACATACATCGGGTCGTCCAGCTCGGCACGCACGACCTTCACGCCGACGGTCGCGCAGTCCTTGTGGTTGCCGAGCTCGTAGGGCACGACGAGCACGCCAGCCGCTGGCGCGTCCTTGGTGGCGCAGCCCGCTCCGAGCGAGCAGGCGACGACGGCGAGCGCAAGCGCCAGGCGCTGACGTCGATGCATGAGCAGTGCGAGCATGAGCATGGTGGTCGACCTCCCGATGCACCCAGAACCTTGGGTGGTATTCTGGAGGCTATCTCCACACATGTAGGGAACCAAGAAATCGACAGCGTGAGACTGCCGCTAGCCCGGTTCCCGCGCTTTCACCTCGCGCCAGAGCCCGTTCAGCGCCTCGGGCGCAAGTCCGGTCAACGTGTGGCCACGCTCCTGCGCCAGACGCTCGACGCCGCGAACCCGCTCGGTGAAGCGGTCCAGCGTTGCCCGCAGGGCAGCCTCGGGATCGACCTCGGATTTACGCGCCACGCTGACCATCGCGAAGAGCACGTCGCCGAGCTCGTGTTCCACCGCAGCGGCGTCACCGCTCGCCAGCGCCTGATCCAGCTCGGCCAGCTCTTCATCGACCTTCGCCCGCGCGCCTGCACGATCCGGCCAGTCGAAGCCCACCCGCGCGGCCTTTTCGCCGATCCGCGTCGCCCGCAAGAGCGACGGCAGCGCCTTGGGCACGCCATCGAGCACGCCACGGCCCTTCTTCTCTTCGGCCTTGATGGCCTCCCACTGAGTGAGCACCTCGCTCGTTCCACTGACCTTTACGTCGCCAAAGACGTGCGGATGCCTGCGCACGAGCTTCTCGCAGATCGCGCTCACCACGTCATCCGGGCCAAACCAACCCTGGGCGCGCGCCAGCTCGGCCTGGAAGACGATCTGCAGGAGCAGATCGCCGAGCTCTTCGCGCAGCTCCGCAGCGGAGCCACTGTCGATGGCGTCGACCACCTCGTGGGCTTCTTCCACGACGTAAGGGCGCAGCGTCTGCAGCGTCTGCTCGCGATCCCATGGACAACCGTCCGGACCGAGCAGGCGTCGCATGATCTCGACCAACCGAGTTAGACTCCGACCATCCTGTTGCGAAAGCGACATGGCGCGACAATGTAGAAGGCGCGGCGTCCCGCTGCAAAGGCGGGCGCTGGTGACATCCACCCAAAGCAGCCTTCGGCTCTTTGGCTACATCCACCCAAAGCAGCCTTCGGCTCTTTGGCTACATCCACCAAAGCAGCCTTCGGCTCTTTGGCGAGCTACCCTCCGAACCCAACTCGTGGCCAGAGGTCTTGATGCGCTACAAAAAGTCCGAGATCAGCGTCGGTCACATCGTCGAGGGCGCCATGCGCGTGCTGGCGCGCCAGGGCTATGCGCACTCGAGCTTGATGGACATCGCCAACGAAGTCGGGATGTCCAAGGGCGCTGTTCACTACCACTTCCCGACCAAAGAAGCGCTGATGGGCCAGGTGTTGGAGACGGCCTGCAATGCGGTCGCAGAGCGCACGCGCAAGGCGTGGAAGGAGGGCGGCGACCCGATCATGGCGCTGCGTTCTGCGCTGCACGAGCTCTGGCAGGTGCGCGCCGAGCTCTCGAACGAAGCCCGAGTCGTGTCCGACTTGCTCGCGCAGAGCCTGCACGACGAAACACTGCGCGCCCCGCTGGCCTCCTACTACCGGCTCGCCTCCTCGCAGGTCGAGGAGCATTTGCGCGTCAACGCCGAAGCCCTCGGCCTGCGTCCCAAGGTGAGCCCGAAGATCATCCCGCGCTTGATGGACGCCTTGCTCGACGGCTTGCTCATGCAGCGCATCGTCGATCCCGAAGCCGTGAAGGACGAAGACGTCATGCAGGTGCTGGAGACGCTGGCAGGCTCGCTCTTCGACATCGTGCCTCCCGTCATTCCGACCACGCCGACCACGCCGACCACGCCGGCCACGACGGTCACACCCGCCGCGCCCGCCACACGCACCGGCAAGCCAGGTTGAGGCCGACGCCATGCCTTTTGAAGACGTTCTCGCGCAGACCGGCGCGATCGACACGCTGACCCGCGCACTCGAAAGAGATCGCCTGGCCCATGCCTATCTTTTCGAGGGCCCAAGCGGCGTCGGCAAACAAAAGACTGCTCTAGCGCTGGCGTGTGCCCTGCTCTGCCCGGAACAGAAGCGGCGAGGCTGTGGCGTGTGCTCGGTATGCCAACGCGTGCTCGCGAACAAACACCCTGACGTGCGGCTCTTTGCGCCACGAGACGAAGGCAACCGAAACATCCAGGTCGAGCTAGTGCGCGAGGAGATCCTGCCCTTTGCCAAGTTCGCTCCCTTCGAGGCCAAGGCCGCCTGCGCGATCTTTCCCGAGGCGGACGTGTCGTTCCCTCTGCAGCACGCCGAGGCCGCCAACGCGCTACTCAAGACACTGGAAGAGCCGCGCGCTCCGGTGACGTTCATCCTGCTTTCAGAGCGTCCCGACCGCTTGCTCTCGACCATTCGATCGCGCTGCCAGCCGGTGCGCTTTGCGCCGCTGCCGGGCTCGGTGTTGCGTGGCATCCTGCAGCAACGCGGCGTGGAAGAATCCGCGCAAGACGCTGCCATCGGGCTCGCCTTCGGCCGCGCCGATCGCGCGATCTCACTGGCGGAAGAAGGTCGCGCCCAGAGCCTGCTCGACTTCGCCCTGCGCATCGATCAGGCCGTGCAAGGCAGGCAAAGCGGCACCATCCTCGACCTCGCCTCAGAGCTTGCGGGCAGCGATGACCGCGGGATGCTCCTGGACACACTCGCCCTCTTCTACCGCGACGTGGCCACCGCGGCTGTGCTCGGCGAAGCTGCCGAGCTCTCGTTTCCACACCGCACAACGCTGATCCACGAGCGCGGCCGCACGCTCGGAGGCAAGCGCGCCGCCGAACAGCAACGCGCGATCGAGAAAGCCTGCGACGCCATGGAGCGCAACGCCAACGCCGAGGTCTCGCTCGACGCGCTGCTCTTCTCGTTTGTCTGAACCACACGCAAAGACTAAAGAGTGCTGCTGGGACCACGATGAAACCGTTCTACGTCACCACGCCCATCTATTACGTCAACGACCGGCCGCACATCGGCACGGCCTACTCGACCATCGCTGCCGACGTGCTCACCCGCTACCAGCGGCTGCGCGGACGACAGGCGCGTTTTCTCACTGGGCTCGACGAGCACGGCCTCAAGATTGCGCGCGCAGCAGAAGCCCAGGGACTCACGCCGCAAGAGTTCACGGACAAGATGCAGCTGCCCTTTCGCGAGGCCTGGCAGACGTTGAATTGCCAGCCCGACGACTTCATCCGAACCACCGAGCCACGACACAAAGAGCGCGCGCAGGCGCTGTGGAAGCGCATCGCGGAGCGCGGCGACATCTACCTCGGCGAATACGAGGACTGGTATTGCGTGGGTTGCGAGACGTTCTACACCGAGAAGGATCTGCTGCCCGGCAACATCTGCCCGCAGCACCAACGCCCGGTCGAGCGCATCAAGGAATCGAGCTACTTCTTCCGGCTCAGCAAGTACACGCAGCCGCTTCTCGACTTCTACGAGAAGCATCCGGACTTCGTGAAGCCGGCTGCGCGCTTCAATGAAGTGAAGAGCTTCGTACGCGAAGGCTTGCGGGACCTATCGGTGTCGCGCACCAGCTTCCGCTGGGGGATCCCGGTCCCGGGCGATCCGCAGCACGTGATGTACGTTTGGTTCGATGCGCTCAGCAACTACCTGAGCGCGCTCGGTGGTCCCGAAGAGCCGGGACAAGCTCCTCTCTTCGATAATTACTGGCCGCCGAGCGGCGAGGCCATGCACATCGTCGGCAAGGACATCCTGCGCTTCCATGCGGTGTATTGGCCGGCGTTCCTGCTCAGTGCAGGCCTCGAAGCGCCGACGCAGATTTGGGCGCACGGCTGGCTGACGGTGAACGGGCAGAAGATGTCGAAGTCGCTCGGCAACTTCCTGCATCCGGAGCCGCTCGCCGAGGTCTTCGGCGTGGACGTGCTGCGCTACTACCTGATGCGCGACATGGCCTTCGGTCAAGACGGCGACTTCTCGCACGCGAACCTGATGGCGCGCCTCAACGGAGAGCTGGCCAACGGTCTTGGCAATCTGCTCAACCGTGTCCTGGCGAGCGTGGTGCAGAAAAGCTTCGCCGGACGCATCCCCGTGCCCGCGCCGAGCACGCGCACGTCGGAAGACGACCTCTTGCAGAGCGAAGCGCTGCGCTGCGCGACGGCAGCGGCGGAACAACTCGACCACGTAGCGCCACAACGCGCGCTCGAAGCCATCTGGGAGCTGGTCGGCGCCGCCAACCGCTATGTCGATCGCACCGAGCCTTGGGCGCTGGCCAAGCGCGGAGAGACTGAGCGGCTCTCGCAAGTGGTCTACAGCGTGCTCGAGGTCGTGCGCATGCTGGGCGTGATGATCTCTCCCTTCATGCCGAGTAAAGCTGAGGAGCTGCGTCACCAACTCGGCCTCGACCCGCTGATGGCCACAGTCAGTCACGACCTCTGGCCGAGCGTTTGGGGCGGTCTACCGGGCGGCACCCTGACGCGACCGGGCAAGCCACTCTTCCCGCGGCTCGATAAGGACGAGGAACGCGCGGCGCTCGCGCGGCTGGGAATCACGCCCGACGCTACAACGCCTGCGAGCAGCGACCAGCAGCCCGCGAAACCCAAAGCAGAGAAGCCCAAGGAGAAAAGCAAAGTGAGCGAGACCGCGGCCACCGAAAACGACGGCACCATCACCTACGAAGACTTCGCCAAGGTGGAGCTGCGCGTCGCGGAGGTGCTCACGGCCGAGCGCGTGCCCAAGAGCGACAAGCTCCTGCAACTCTCGGTGAACGCGGGCGAAGCTGCACCGCGCCAGATCATAGCTGGCATCGCGCAGCACTACGCACCCGAGGCGCTGGTAGGCAAGCGCATCATCATCGTGGCCAACCTCAAGCCGCGAAAGCTGATGGGCCTGCTCTCGCAGGGCATGGTGCTGGCTGCAAGCGATGATCAAGGCTTGTGCGTGACCACCGTCGCCGGCGACGTCAAGCCAGGCAGCATCGTGAAGTGACCTGGTTGCTGCCGCCCTTGCCACCCAACTTTGCGGCGGCGCTGCGCGACGTCCACGCCAAGCACGTCGATGCCCGCATGGCTGCGGCCAAACGACTTGCGCAGCCAACGGCGGCGGAGCGTGCCCAGGCGCTCAGCGCCGAGCTTGTGTTGGTGAGCGACCAGGACGCCCGAGTGCGCGCAGCAGCGATCGAAGCCCTGGGTGAGCTCGGCGAAGCGTCCGCTCTGCCGGCACTGGTCGAGAGCTTGCAGGACGTCGACCCAGCGGTGCGCGAGCTCTCTGTGATCGCTATTTCGCATCACCACGGCGACGCTGCGCATGCGCAGCTGATGGCGGCTACGCGAAGCTCGCATCCGGAAGTGCGTTTTCAAGCGATCCTCTGCGTGGCCGAGCTCTGCGGCGATCGAGCTGAACCGCAGATCCGGCGCCTGCTCAGCGACGACGACGCGCGCGTCCGAGCCAGCGCAGTGCGTGCCGCCGCAGCCTTACCCGGCGAGCACCGTTCGCCGAATCTGCTGGCAGCCCTGGCGAGCGCGCTGGATGACGATGATCGCCTGGTGCGAGGCGAGGCCGCCGTCCTGCTCGGAAGCCTGGGCGATGCGCGCGCCGTGCCGGCCTTGGCGCTTGCCATCGACGAGCCGGAGCTCTGGCTCGGCGCACTGGACGCGGCTGCGACTCTGCGTGACGAACGCTTGGTCGCTCCCGTCGCGCGACTCGCGCGCAGCTTTCTCGCGTCACGCGCGGCCAAAGCCGCGGCTGCGCGGGCGCTCGTCTGTATGGACGACCCGCGCGGCGTGCCAGCTCTGCGTGAGGTGCTCACCGGGCTGCGCGGCGATGGACGTGCCTACGCGGTGGAAGTGGCTGGCGAGTTGGGGCTCGACGTCCTTCTGCCGGAGCTGCTCGGGCTCTTGCGGAGGCCACGCGGTGTAGACCGTCTGGTGCTGGCGAAAAGCCTGGCCAAGCTAGGCGCACAGAACCCCCAAGCACGGCCGGCCGTCGCTACTCTGGCGCAGGGGGACGACGAGGCTGCGGCCTTGTGCCGCGCCGAAATTGCGCGCTGGGGATCCGTCGAGATCGCCGAGCCCGGTCCAGAGCCACCCTGATTTCCCACAACATGTCGGGTACTTCGGGATCCGAGGTAGGGCGCGGCACGAGACTCGCGACGATTTCTCCGCTAAGCCTTGACGGAAAGCCCGCGGTACGTATGCTTCGCCTCCCGTTTCACTCAGGGTGCACCATGAATACCAACCTCGGCCTGATCGGCAAGAAGCTCGGCAACACGCAGATTTTCAACACGGACGGCACGGTTGCGCGCGTCACGGCGATCCAGGTCGGCCCTTGTGTCGTGCTCGGCAAGCGCACGCTCGACAAGGACGGGTATTCCGCGGTGATCCTGGGCTTCGGCGAGAAGCGCGAGAAGCTCGTCACCAAGGCGGAAGCTGGCTTCTTCAAGAAGGCCGGTCAGCCCGCGGCACGCACCGTGCGCGAGCTGCGCCTGCCCCCCGAAGCGGTGGCGAAGTACGAAGTCGGCCAGACGCTCAAGCCGTCGGAGCACTTCACCGAAGGCCAGAAGGTCGACGTGTGTGGCATAACGCGCGGTCGCGGCTTCACCGGCGTCATGCGGCGCTGGAACTTCCGCGGTGCCGGCAAGGACACCCACGGTACGCACGAGTACAAGCGTCACGGCGGCTCCGTCGGTACCAACATGACGCCCGGCCGCACGCTCGCCAACCTCAAGATGCCCGGCCAGTACGGCAACGAGCGCGTCACCACGCTGAACTTGGTGGTGGCCAAGGTGCTCGACGAAGAAGGCATCGTGCTCATCATGGGCGGTGTCCCTGGCTCGAAGAACGGCATCGTGACTGTGCGCGGCGCGGTGAAGGTCAAGACCGCCAAGGCGTGAGCGGTCGCACCCGACGACCGCAAGATCACTTCGGCGAACAGGCCAAGCGCGAGGGTTTCCCGGCGCGATCGGTCTACAAGCTGCAGGAGATCGATCGTCGCGTGCAGCTCTTGCGGCGTGGCCAGCGGGTGCTCGACCTCGGCGCCGCGCCTGGTTCCTGGACGCTCTACGCCGCAGAGCGCGTGGGCCGCGAGGGCAAGGTGCTCGGCATCGACCTGAACGAGGCGCGCATCGGCCTGCCGCCCCAGGCCAGCTTCCAGGCGCTCGATGTCTTCACCCTCGATGCAAGCGCCCTGGGTGG
>JADGRG010000141.1 GCA_017881145.1 Sandaracinaceae bacterium
GCAGCTTCGCTCCCGCGGTCTACGAAGAGAGCCTCTTCATCGACGAATGGATGCGGGTGTGCTTCGAGTTTCCACTCCTGGGCAGGCCGGCGCCGATCGACCGGGGACAGCTTCGAAAGCTCCTGACTCATCCTCCGAGCGATCCGGCCCACGTCGAGTTTCGGCAGCAGGTGCTCGCCGAGTTGGTCGAAAGGCCCGAGCTCATGCGCGCACTCAGCCTTGCCTACCAGCGGATCTGCGTGCTGCCGGGGCTGCTCGACGACGAGGGCGTGGACAGTCGGCTCGATCCCACCCAGTGGCGTCTGGATGTGCTCACTGCCGTGCGCGATGCGATCGATGTTCTGGACGGAGCGTTTGCCACCGCCAGCTCCGGTCTCTCCCGCTTGCAGCGTTTTGCCGAGCACGTGCGAGCAGGCGACGCCTACAAGCAGCTGCGCTCGCTCCTCGACTTCGAAGCCGAGAGCGCACGTGCCGAGCTGGAGGTGAAGCTCGGTGCCGACGGCCGCATTCGCTCGCTCGACATCGTGTCGCTGCGTGAACGTAGCGATTCCGAGTTCTACGTCGGGCCACTGCGACGGATGCTGCGTCGCGTGCTGAGCTGGCTGAAGGGTTACCGCATCGGCCCCACCGAGGTGGTGGAACGTTGGCTGGAAAGCGTGTTCACCAACATTCGCGTGCACCTCCCGGCTCTCTTCCAGCTCAAGGGCGATCTCGAATTCTACCTCTGCGCGCTGCATTTTCGTGCGCTCGCCCAGAGCAAAGGTTTGGCGGTCTGTCTGCCCAGCTTTGTCGATCCGACATTGAGTCCCGCCGAAAAGCGTCTGCAGGGCCTCTTCAACCCGCTGCTCTTGGCCGAAGCCCGCGCTCCGATCCCAACCGACCTCATGCTCGCGAGCTTCGAGTGCACCTGCATCACCACCGGGCCGAACTCTGGCGGCAAGACGCGCTTTCTGCAGGCCCTGGCGTTCACGCAGCTGCTCGGGCAGTGCGGCGCTTTCGTACCGGCGCGGCAGGCCGTGTTGGCGCGGGCCAGCGGCATGTTCGTCTCGCTCGGCGAGCACGCTCTGGCCGACCAGAAGGAGGGGCGCCTGGGCATGGAGCTGATGCGCATCCGCGAGCTCTTCGAACAAGCCCGTCCCGGGTCGCTAGTGATTCTCGACGAGCTCTGCTCGGGCACCAATCCTTCCGAAGGCGAAGAGATCTTCCGGATGCTGCTCGAGCTGCTCCACGAGCTGCGGCACGAGGTGCACATCACCACGCACTTTCTTTCCTTCGCCGAGCGCCTGACCACAGAAGCCCAGAGCCTCGGCCTGTGCTTTCTGCAAGTCGAGCTCGACGCCGACCAGGCGCCCACCTATCGCTTCATACCGGGCGTGGCCACCACTTCGCTGGCGCAGCAAACCGCGCAGCGCCTGGGCGTGACCCGCGAGCAAGTGCAGAGGCTGATTCGCGCCGCCGCCAAGAGCGGCACTTGAGCGCGAGGCTTCTCCGCGTGCACGCAGCCTGCTACGGCTTGCAGAGCGCCTTCAACACGCCCCGTGGAAGCGCTGCACGTGCGCCGGGAAGATCTTCCCCGGGTTCAGGATGTGCTTGGGGTCGAAGAGGTCCTTGATGCGCTCCTGCAAAGCGATCAGCTCCGGCGCTTGTTCGATCGGCAAGTAGGGCGCCTTGAGCACGCCGATGCCGTGCTCGCCGCTCAGCGTGCCCCCGAGAGCGATCACCGCTTTGAAGGTGGCTTCGATGGCAGCGTGCACTGCAGCTTCTTCGCTCGGATCGCTCCACAGGAAGTTCACGTGGATGTTGCCATCGCCGGCATGACCGTAGCTGGGCATCTGGACCTTGTGCTGCTCGGAGATGCGGCGGCAGGCGTCGATCAGCTGCGGGATGCGCGAGCGCGGCACGACCACGTCTTCGGCGAGCTTGAAGCGCGCGCTCTTGCGCAGGGCGCGTGAGAGCTCACGCCGCGCAGCCCAGAGCTTGTCGCGCTCACCCGCGTGTCGAGCCACCAACACTTCGCTGGCACCCGCTGCCACCACTGCAGCGCCAGCGCGTTCCAGTTGTGCGTCGAGTGCGATCTCGTCGCCGTCGAGCTCGATGAGCAAGAGAGCCTGTGCGCTCTGGGGGATCGGCACTGCAGAGAGCGGGCGCACCAGCGCCAAGGTGGCTTCGTCGAGCAGCTCCATGCAGCGTGGCAAGAGTCCGGCGCGCAACACCTGGGTGACGGAGCGGCCAGCCGACGCCAGGTCGGGCAGCAACACCAGCATGGTCACGACCGCTTGCGGCTTGGGGAGCAGCTTGAAGGTGATCTCGGTGGTGATGGCGAGCGTGCCCTCGCTGCCCACCAAGAGCGAGGTGAGATCGTAACCAGTTACGCCTTTGACAGTGCGCTTGCCGACCGAAAGCTCGGTGCCATCCGCGGTCACCACGCGCAGTCCGAGCACGTAGTCGCGGGTCGAGCCGTAGCGCAGCGCGCGCGGACCGCCAGCGTTCTCCGCGACGTTGCCGCCGAGTGCGCAGCTGGCGAGCGAGTTCGGATCGGGCGGATAGAAGAGACCGACCGCTTCCACCGCGCTGTGAAACGCGCCGGTGATCACGCCGGGCTCGACGACCGCGATCAGGTCGTCCTCCTCAATGCCCTTGATGCGGTTCATCTGCTCGAACGCGATCACCACGCCATGCGCGAGCGGCACGGCCCCTCCCGTGCGTCCGGTGCCACCGGCTCGCGGCGTAACCGGCACGGAATGCTCGGCGCAGATCCGCATCACGTCGGCGACCTCGCGGGCCTCGCGCACGCGCACCACGGCGTCGGGCAGGTGCGGAGGCACTTCGCTCTCGTCGACCGCGTAGCTGGCGAGCACGTCGGGGTCGGTGAGCACACGCCCGCTGCCCAAGGCTTGGTCGAGCTTACGCAGCGCCGGGTCGATGTTGGACACGCGCTGAGGCTAGGCGTCGACCACGGTCGAGGCAAGGCAAAGTGCCAGGCTTTCCAGCACGTTTTCGAGCTTCCCGGTGGGCCTGCCGAGCGAGAAAGTGGGGTGAGAAGCAAGCAAGTGCGGCAGCTCTCGGTGTAGGCTCCCGCGGCGATGCGGGTTGCTCTTCTGTGGTTGTGTTTGATCGTGGCGCTACCCGTGGGCGAGCTCATCGCTCACGCGACCATCCGCTCCAAGGTCGTCCCAGACAGCGACTTTCGCGCGGCAGCCGC
>JADGRG010000142.1 GCA_017881145.1 Sandaracinaceae bacterium
GTGTTGCAGAGCGTCGAGGTGCGTACCTGTCGACGAACAAGCGCAGAGCGCAGCCGCCGCCGTGTAAACGGCAGCGGCGCGCGCTCGGCGCTTGACCTCTGGGTTACTTCGCATTCAGCTTCGTCCACGCTGCGCCGAGGCAACCAGTCGTCTTGTTCTGCGCGTCGGCCGCTCCAGCATGGCTCTTGGCATTGGTCGCGCTGGTCTCGTTGGTCGAGACGATGCAGAAGTAGAACGAGCCGCTGGCAGGCTGCGTGAACACGACTTCGCTGAAGGTGGGCGGAGTCGCGCTGGTCTGCGTGATCGCTGTGCCGCTGTCGTAGCTCTTGATGGTGAGCGCACCCCATGCATCCGAGGTGATGGTGGTGGTGGCGGGCGGCGTCGCGCCATCGGTCCAATCGCCCTCCAGGACGATGGGTGTGCTGAGCTTCGTCCAGGAATATCCACCGCAACCGCTGGTCGCCGGATCGCTCGCGTCCGCTGTCTTGGTGCTGGCACGCGCCGCAGCGGCCGTGGCGAGACCGAAATCGACGATGCAGTAATAGAATGAGCCGCCGCTTGGCTTGGTCCAAACGATCTTGCTGAACTGGCTCGGATTGTAGCTGGCGTTTGCTGCGTTTTGGGTGATCAGCCAGCTATGCACGTTGTCGTAGTCGATGATCGCCGTGGTCCCGTACGAGGTCCATGAGCTGGCGGTGACGACCTCGTCACCACCCCAGTTGCTGTGCCAGCGGCCGATGATCTCGAGCGGAGCAGGCGCGGTGCCCGCATCCGTTTCGACCCGCTCGCTGCCGGAATCTGCCAGTGCGGCAACTGCCGAATCCCAGGGTGCGGCATCCGCTCTGGCCTCGCCAGCGTCATGCTTAACGTCAGCACTCGCGGCGTCCGGTTTGCTCGCATCGCGTGCATGAGCCCCGGCGTCACTGCTCTTCTTCGGACCGCTGTCCGACCCGCCGCCATCCGCCGCGTTCGACGCGCTTGGGCTGGTCTTGCATCCGACCGCCAGCACCAACGCGCTCGCGCACGACACACACAAAATGAAACGCTTCGCACTCATCGGGGCTCCTCGACCGCTCTTGCGACGGTCTGGGCCCTACGAATGAAGCAAGCAACTTGGAAATTGCGCTTCCCGTTCCCTGTTCACCGCAGGGCCCAATTCGGGTTTTGGATCCAGTCGATGTCCTGGCTTGCGGGTCACTGAACACCGTCCTCCTTCCCCGGGCGTCGCCCGAGTGGATGAAAACCCTGTGGTTTTCGTGGACGGTCTCTCACCGCTTACAGTGGCGGGACCGCGCCGGATTCACACCGGCTTCCCTTCCAGATCCGGGAAAAGGATTACGCCGGCCCGTCCTGGTTGTCAACGCGGGTTTGACTACACCGCGCACACCTCGTGTCGCAGCAGCGAATGCCTTAGTCTTTTTGCCAAGCTCATCCATCGTTTTCGAGGTGAATCCATGTTCGAGGCATCGGAGGTCGGCCACGAAATCACCAAAGCGCACTACGAAAAGGCGCTGCCGAAGCTGCGTGAAGAGCTGCTCGATGCGCAGTACGCGCTGAGCAAGAACGGCAAGTTCCCGGTGATCGTGGTGATCGGCGGGGTCGATGGTGCGGGCAAAGGCGAAACCGTCAACGTGCTCAACGAGTGGATGGATCCGCGCCACATCCACACCGTCGCATTCGCTCCGCCGAGCGACGAGGAGGTGCAACGCCCGCGCATGTGGCGCTACTTTCTGTCGCTGCCTCCGCGAGGAAGCATCGGGATTCTCTTCGGGTCCTGGTACACCGACCCGATGGTCGATCGCGTGGCGGGCCGAACCCGGCGCGCCGAGCTCGATGCGTCCATCCAGGAGATCAATCGCTTCGAGCAGATGCTCACCGACGAGGGTGCGCTGGTGCTGAAGTTCTGGTTTCACCTCTCGAAGAAGGATCAGAAGAAGCGCCTGCTGGAGATCGACCGCGACAAGAAGCGAACCTGGCGCATCACCAAAGCCGACTGGAAGCAGTTCGAGAAGTACGACGAGTACTACGCAGTGGCGGAACACACGCTGCGACTCACCTCCACCGGCGCGGCACCCTGGATCATCGTCGAGGGCAAACAACCGCGTTATCGCTACCTGACCGTGGGCAAGACGCTGCTCTCTGCGATGCGCAAGCGACTTGCGGAAAAGCCCGCACGCAAAGAGGCGAGCTCGCGGGCTGCACCGATCGTGCGTCCCATCGATCATCGCGACTTGCTGAGTGAGCTCGATCTCTCGACCACGCTTTCGCCCAAGCTCTATGGCGACCAGCTGGAGCGCTGGCAGGGCCGCCTCAATCGTCTGGCGCGCGACCAGCGCTTCCAGCACCTGAGCGTCACGATCGCCTTCGAAGGCATGGACGCCGCGGGCAAAGGCAGCACGATTCGGCGGCTGACCTCCGCCCTCGACGCGCGCCAATACCACGTCATTCCCGTCGCAGCGCCCACCGACGAGGAGCGTGCGCAGCCTTATCTCTGGCGCTTCTGGCGTCATCTTCCGCGCAAGGGTCGGCTCACCATCTACGATCGCTCCTGGTACGGAAGGGTCTTGGTGGAGCGCGTGGAGGGCTTCTGCTCCGAAGTGGATTGGATGCGTGCCTACAACGAGATCAACGACTTTGAAGAGCAGCTCACTCGCGGACGCACCGTGCTCTGCAAGTTTTGGATGCAGATTTCCAAAGACCAACAGCTACGCCGCTTCCAGGAGCGTGAGACTACGCGCTTCAAGCACTTCAAGATCACGGACGAGGACTGGCGCAACCGCAAGAAGTGGAACCACTACCAGGCTGCCGCCGCGGACATGATCGAACGCACATCGACCGAGATCGCGCCGTGGACCCTGGTCGCGGCGGAGGACAAGAAATTCGCGCGCATCAAGGTGCTCAAGACCCTCGTCAAGCGCATCGAAGAAGCGCTTGATCAACCGCTCGGATGAGAAGTTTCGGCATGTCGACCATCTCGCTCTGTGTGATCGCTCGCGACGAGGAAGAGCTCTTGCCGCGCTGTCTTTCGTCGGTGAGCGGAGCCGTCGACGAGGTCATCGTGGTGGACACCGGCAGCACGGACCGCACGGTGGCGCTGGCCGAAGCGGCAGGCGCGAAGGTGATCTCGCACACCTGGCACGACGACTTCGCCGCTGCGCGCAACACGGCGGCCGCCGCCGCTAGCTGCGATTGGATCTTGGTGCTCGACGCCGACGAGCTGCTGGCACCTGGCGCCTTTGCCGCGTTGCGAAACGCTACCCGCCAAGCAGATTTCGAGTGCGGCTTCTTGCCGCTCTACAACGCGATCAGCGGTGACCGAACGCCACAAGAAGTGATGGGCTCGGCAGCCGCACGCTACGACGAGCCCGTGGCACTGCCACGACTGGTTCGCCGCAGCGAAGACCTCCGCTGGGAAGGCCCGGTGCACGAGTCGGTCGCGGGATGGATCGCGCGTGGTCAACGCACGGTGAAACGCGTCGAGGCACCCATCATTCACTATGGCTACACGCCGGAGGTGGGCGCAAAGCGCGGTAAGAAGGCGCGCAACCTCGCTCTGCTCGAAGCTTGGTGCAGGCAAGAGAGCGCCAATCCTGTGCCTTGGACCTATTTCGCTTGGGAGCTCATGACCGCTCCCGATCCGTCCGCTGCCGCAGCGGCGTTCAACGCTTCAGCACGTGGATGGAATGCACTCACGAGCATGGCGGCGACGCTCCGACCAGAGGAGCTTCTCAGCCAGCTGCCTTCGCCAGTCGCGCTCGCCACGGTGCGCGCCATGCTCCTTTTGCGCGCGGGGCATCGAGCCGAGGCTCTGGCAACCGTCGATCAGGCAGAGGCCTGGGGCGCGGAACATCCAAACCTGCAGATCTTGCGAGCGTCGCTGGCCGATGAGGCAGCAGCACAACTCGGTTCCGATCCCAACGCGCGCAGAGCTGCGTTGGAGCGGGCGCGCAGCTGCTATGCGGCGTGTCTTGCGCAACGAGATCGGCTCTTCACCGATTGGGTGATCGATGGCGCAACCAGCTGGGCCGCTGCGACCGGGTTGGGCGGAACACTGCTGGAGTTGGGAGATCCGGTAGCTGCGCTGCCGGCTTTCGAGAGCGCGCTGGCTGCTCGCAGCGCCCACCTCCCCGCGGCGCTCGGTCGCGTCGAGGCGCTGATCGAGCTCGGTCGTGCAGAGGAGGCCATTGCAGCCATCGCGCCGCTGCTGGAGCGGGCAGAGCTGCGCACGCAAGCGGACGGCTGGGTGCTGGCTGCGCTGGCCTGCCACAAGCTCGGCACACGAACCGACATGGCCGTGTTCGCAGCACGAGCCGAGCGAGCCATCGCGCAGCGCGGCAGCGTCGTGCCACGTCGTGCCCTGAAGTTGCGAACGATGCTGGTCACGAGCCCAGCGACAAAGCCTGCTGCCATCTCGGCCGCTGCCGACAAGCCTAAGCGGGCCTAAACAGAGACGCCTGGAGCATGGAGCGCGATCCACCATCCGTCGGGGTTGGGGCCCCGACCCCAACCGGGCGATCCGCCCCGCGTTGCCTTCGTAGGCGGAGCCAGATGGCGCGCGTGCAAGAGCGAAAGCGAAGTGGCGACGTCGCGCAGCTCCGTGCACAGCACGCGTACGCGCAGCGAAGGCGCCGGTCTGTGCCCAGCGACGCGGCTCACCCATCTCGGAAGTGCCGTGAAAAGCGGGGGCTGGCAGCGGCCCACGACATGCTACAAGAGCCCCGCACCTAGGGCGGTTCAGTATGAGCACACACGAAGAAGACCAGCCGAGTCGGGTCGGCAAGTTCATCCAGACTTATCACTCGTTTTTGTCGACCTTCGTGATCGGCGCAGCGGGCCTGGTGGCCACCTCGATGTGGCAGTTCCGGCAAGCCGAGACGGCCGCACGTCAGGCGGAGTCGCAAGCGCGCATCGCCACGGTGCAGGCGGAGAACAGCTGGCGGATCGAGCGGGCCGAGATCCTCTCGAAGAACCTGAATGTGCTCTCGTCGACCGGGACAGACACCGTCGAGCAGCGCTACGGCGTCTTGCTCTCGTTGACGCGCGGCAACATCTTGGACACCGAGCTTGCCGTCTCCTACGCGCTCGAGCTCGGCAAGGACAGCCCGGCCTACATGGAGTCGGTGCTCGCCGCCACCCCCGACAAGAGCTACGCGCGCCTGGCCAGCGCGTTCGAGCTGAGCTGCCACCAGCGCTTCGGCACCACACGCGACCTGCCCTTCTGTCTGGCGCAGAACCGCATCGAGCGCTCGGCCGCACTGACCGATCTCTTCGCGGACGAGACCGAAGCTGCCTTGCAGCATGCTCGGCCTGGTCCGACCGAGCTCTTGCGAGATGAACGTGCCGTGCTGAGCATGCCGCTACGGCTCTGCGCGCTCTTCGGTCAATACCTGAGCGAGCTGCATGAGCGCCGTCAGCTGCAGGAAATCAAGCGCTTCGAGGAGCTCTCGACCGGCGCGCACTTGATCAGCGCGCTCTTGCTTTCGGCGAATCAAAACGGCGCCTTCGTCGCGGCCAGTGAGGCTCACGAGGTCGACGGCTTCCGAAAGCAGCACGCAGCGTGGCTGCGCTCCTACCTCTTCGGCGCGAGCTGCAATGCCGAATGCAAGGCCAAGCTCGTCGAGATCATGCTGAGCTGGTACGACGAGGCAGAAGGCCGCTTCGACGATGCCTTCCGCGAGCTCTTCGCTCGGCCACGCATTGAGGTCGGCATGGCGCTTTCACGTCTGCATGTCCGCCTGCTTTCGTGTCAGCTCGATGCGCAGGACGGCGTGGCATTTCGCGATCAGCTGCTCGTTCCCCTGCTGACCGAAACCGCCAAGCAGGCCAAGAGCACCGACACCACGCTCCTGGAAGATCTGCTCGCTCTACTGGCCCTCGCGCCCGACCCTGCCCTCACGACCGATGCGCAAGCGCAGCCGACGCGCGAGGCCTGGAACGCAGCGCTCGCCGCAGCACGCAGCAGCCATCCCGAGGTCTACGATCGCGCCTTCACCAGGGGCAGGACGCAGGCCCAGGCCACACGAAAGAATCCGCCGACCAAGCTGAAGCGCGGCATGTTCTGCAGCGCCGAGCAGATCGAGCTCGCCGACGCCGCCATCGACGACGAGTGATCCAACAATACGTTGCAGGTCGAGAGCCTAATTAACTCTGCTTCGACTTGAGGAAGTCGACTACGTCGCGGATGTGCTTGTCCACCAGGATTTCGTGGTGGAAGCGTCCGACGACGTAGCCATCCGGGTCGACGATGAACGTCACACGCTTCGAAAAGGGCAAGAGCGAGCGCTGCACGCCGTAGCTGCGGCTGATGCTGCCGTCGGCGTCGGCGATGATGGGGAAGGTTGCGCCGTAGCGTTCGGCGAAGCTGCACTGCGTTGCGACGCTGTCCTGACTCACGCCCACGATATCGGCGCCCAGCGCGCGGATCTCGGCCGCTGCATCCCGGAAGCTCACGGTCTCGCGCGTGCAGCCGGGCGTGAACGACTTGGGGAAGAAGTAGAGAATCAGGTACTTGCCGTGGAAGTCGGCGAGGCTCACTGCTTGGCCCGTGCTGGATGCGGCTTTGAAGGGGCTGGCTGGTCTTCGCTCGGTGTCGCTCATGGGCGCGCAGCCTACCAGATTCCGTGGCCACCGCACCGGCGCCTGGTACGCTCCTGCCTGTGGCGGACCAACTCCCGTCAGCAGGAAACGGCTTTCGCATGGGCAGCGCCACCACCGAAGACACCTCCGGTCCGGCATCTCAGGCCGCGCGCCCAGGGCCATCGCTGCTGGCTCAGCTCTGGGCGTTCGTGTGTCGGATCGTGCGCGGCTTCATGCGCAACGGCGGCGTGGTGCTGAGCGGAGCGATCGCTTACAACGCTCTGCTGTCTGTCCCACCACTCTTCTTGCTCGCGACTTCGGTCTTCGCCGGGCTGGTCGACCGCACGAGCTTCGTCGAAGTCGTGACTCGGGAGCTGCACCAGCTCTTGCCGGCGAGCAAAGCGCGGCCGCTGATCGACGCCGTCCTGGCGCTCCTCGAGGTGCCCTACTCGGGGGGCGTGATCGGCTTCGTCACGCTGCTCTTCTTCAGCACGCTGGCCTTTCGAACGCTGGAGCATGCGCTCGACGTGGTCTTCGGGCATCGTCGCGAGCACCACGCGCCGCGGCCGTTTTGGCTCTCGATGGTGATCTCGCTCTGTTACGTGTTTGCGATCGGGCTGGTCTCGCTCCTGCAAACGCTGGCGCTCGTCTCTCTGCCCACGCTGCCCTCGTTCGTGCAGTGGATCTCGCGCTGGGTGGGCGTGCTCGGCGTGGTCGGCATGCTGGGGATGGCGCTGGTGCTGGCGTCGATCTACGAGGTGATGCCACTCGGACGAGGCAATCTGCGCGCGGTCTGCATCGGCGGGCTCTTCTCGGCGCTGCTTTGGCGCGTTGTGCAGTGGGGGCTGGTTTACTACCTGGAGAACATCTCGGCAGTGACCCTCGTTTACGGTTCGCTCGCGGCCGTGATCGTCGTGCTCTTCAGCTTCGAGCTCGGTGCGGTCATCGTTCTGCTGGGCGCGCAAGTGGTCGCCGAGATCGAGCAGAGCTGGAAGGCCGGCCGACGCTGGTATGAAGTGGCGAGTGCTTGAGGCACATCGCGCTCAGCCGCGAGCAACGCGGAAGTCACGCGCGGTTCGGGCGCTTCGAGGCTGGTTGGTCCGGGGGGTCTGCACGGCTTGTGCGGCTTCGTGCAGGCGTCGTGTCGCGACCGTGAGCTCGCGTGGTGTCAGAGCGCCGTAGCCTAGACGAACGTAAGGCAGGTCGCGGCCATCGAACGAGAAGTGCTTGCCGGGCTGGAAGTAGACGCCGCGCGCCATGGCTTCGGCGTGCCAGGCCGCAACCGGTAAGTGCTTGGCTACGCGCGCCCAGAAGGCCATGCCGCCCTTGGGCAGGTCGAAGGTTAGAGCATCGCCGAAGAGCTCGCGCAGCTGCCTTGCCGCGTGATCGCGCCGCACTTGGTAGATGCGGCGCGCGCGCCACACGTGGCGCTGCAGCTCGCCGTCCTCGATCAGCTCAGCCAAGGCCGTCTCGGTGATGCGGTCGCCCTGGCGATCGAGGTCGAAGCGCGCCGCGAGCACGGCTTCGCGGATCGCCGCAGGCGCGAGCAAGTAACCGACGCGCACACCCGGCGCGAGCACTTTGGAGAGCGTGCCGACGTAGAGCACCACACCGGCGTCGTCCGCGCTCGCGAGCGGCAAGATCGGCCGGCCTTCGTAGTGAAACTCGTGATCGTAGTCGTCTTCGATGATTGCAAAGCGCTGCGTGCGCGCCAGCTCCAGCAGCTGCATCCTTCTGGCGGCCGACATGCTCACGGTGGTCGGGTATTGGTGGTGCGGGGTGACGTAGACTGCGCGCACCGATTGCCGCGCGCAGAGCTCCGCGAGCGCGTCGACGACAAGGCCATGTGCATCGACGGGTACGCTTCGCAGCTGCGCGCCGGCCTGCGAAAGCGCGCGCCAGGCCGGCCGATAGCCGCGGGACTCCACGGCGATCACATCGCCTGGCCGCGTGAGTAAGCGACCGAGAAGCGCGAGTGCCATCTGGCTGCCGCGTGTGAGCAACAGGTCGTCTGCGTCGAGCACGAGCCCGCGGGTGGTGCGCAACATCTCTGCGAGCGCGCTGCGCAGCCGTGGCTCACCGCGCGGGTCGCCGTAGCCGAGCAGATCGCTCTTGCCGCGTACCGCCCGCCAGTACGCGCGCGCCAGCGCCACGCGGGGCAGAAGGCGCGTGTCCGGGATGCCGCCGTAA
>JADGRG010000143.1 GCA_017881145.1 Sandaracinaceae bacterium
CCGGCTGCCGGTCATGGGCGTCCAGACGATGGCGGCTGGCGATCCCGTGCCCGCCAGCGCGCAGCTGTCGGAGAAGTACACCGCCGCCGGGGGGTAGCTGCTCAGGTGGGTGACGCGGCGCGGGGCGGCTGGCAGACTGGATGGTGTTTATGCCGGCTATCGCCTTCCGACCACATGGCGGTTGCAAGTTGCTGAAAATCAGGCGGTGTCGGGGTTGCGCGATTTATCCGTTCTGCATTTCGGCTAAGCCCAGCGCCGATCAATACAGCGGCTCGGCCAAAAGCTTGCCCGGACCAAAGATTCTTCCTCAGCTTCTCGAGATGATGAGCGTCAGAGAAGTCGGCAATGTCGACCATAGAGGCAGTAGTGTAAGGCACATCCGTCGCAGAGCGGAAGTCAGAAGCGCGGCAACTGCACAGAGCGAGCGAGCCTGCCAGCCTGGATCTGCTCCGGAGACCCTACCGTAGCACGGCGCGCAGATGGCAGCTTCGGTGCGGAGAAGGCCGCCCAGGCGATGGACAGAGAAGCGCGCGCGGCAGAGGCATCCGCGGTGACCTTCTGGCGTCATCTCCGCGAGTCCTTGTGGTGGACCGATAACATGTTCGCCCCGGCCCACATCAACCTGCACGCATGTCACGAACGCCGACGGTTGTTCTCGGAACGTCGACCACGACGCCATCCGATGCGCGGTGAACCGTCAAGCGTCGCGAGGGCAACTCGAGAACGCCGAACGTTCCGCCTCCCGGCGCAGGTCTTTGCACGAACTTGCCGCGGTCAGCATCAAAGAGCAACGCTTGCCCTGCGCGCTCGCTCTCTGTCTCGCGCGGCAACGCGCCAGGGTTCGCGATCAAGCCACCGCCGAGCGTGGTCATCGAAGACGCGAGATGCGTGTCACCGAGGATCAGCACCTCGGCGTTGGCTTCCGTGAGCCAGCGGGTTGCTCCTTCCGGCGCCGTCACTTCTGGGGAAATGCCGACATGTCCGAGCCTGGTGTGTCGTGACGCACCGCACCGCGCGTGCCATCAAACGCGCCGTTCCAGCCGGTCGGCGGATCGGCCAAGAATCGCAGCACGCTCGCGGAGAGGCCCCCGCTGTTTACGTCGCGCGGCTCGGCGTCGGTACTTGCGCGTGGTGCATCGCTGCAACTACGGCCAACCGCCCAGCGATCGTGGTTGCCGCGGACGCACGGGATGCTGTGCTCGCGCAGCAGCGCGATGGTCTCGGCGGGGAACACGCCATAATCAACGAGGTCGCCGCGGCACACGACGAGCGTGCAACCCGTGCGTTTGATCTGGACGATCGCGTCGCCCCGCGAGCGCGTGGGTGTCGGCGTGAGCGTCGGAGATGAACGCGAGTCTCACTGCCGTGGTAGTGCTGCAAGAACATCACTCAGACGGCGTCGAGGTGGGACAACCCGCCGAACTCACGGAGACCGAGTTCAACGCCGACGTGGAGGCGCTGTTCGGCGTCTGACAGGGTGTCAGGCTTGCCTGTTGGTGCGGGCTCAGCGTCGATAGACCATCAACGCCGGTCCATCGGCCGTGGACTCGAGCACGCGCAAACGCTCGCCGTCAACGCAGTACGGGGTTGCCGCCAGCGTACCCGGGCGCAACGAGTCCGCGGTGAGGGTCAGCGCTTCGTCCACAGTAGGTAGGCTCTTCGGCGGAACGAAGTGACACACGCACCTTCTTCGCCAGCGAGCTGCGCGCGCGAGTTGATGGATTACATGGACACAGCGAGCGACCAAGAATTCGAATGGGACGCAGCCGAAAGATCAGACTCGACGGGCGCACGTACTGGGCGCATGAAGTGCATCGCGGAAAGTGGGTCGCCCAGGGCCTTCAACTGCAAGCGAGCGCGCAGCTGGCCGAGTACCCTGTGAACTGCAAACTGGTCAGGGGTTCGGTTCTGTCTGGTGTGTTCGCCGACATAGCGCAGTGTCACGCGGCAATCCGGGCATGGGTTGAGCGCCATGCGGTCGAGGCGAACACGCCAATATTCGTTGGTCTAAATCGGGTGCGCGCAAGCCCCTGGCAGTAATCGGAAATACCCGCTGATCTTCGACCTGCCGCCGGTTCCGGTGGTGGGCGGACGCTGCCACTGGCCGAAGCTCGGGCGTAGCCCGAGTTACGCCTGGCCAGACGACCGCGTCAGCGCAGCAGGACGGCGACCAGGCACGGCCTCGCCGAAGAACGGCGACGGCGGTTCTTCTGTGAGTTCTACGCACCACCGTTCCAAATCGTAGATGTGCCCAACACGGTGAAGTAGGATTCGAGGTGCGGCAGCAAGCGTCACTCGCCAGCGAATCCTCCCATAGAAGCAGACCTGGCCGACCACATGCCCGTTCGCGTGCTCGACCGACAGCCAGATCGATCTCACTTCTTGCTGGCCGCGCCGCAAGACTAGTGGCTGCATTGGGGCCACGATGGGGAACGCGCGCTGGGTACCGTGGAGGATGAACGCGCGGGCATCGTCAAAGACGTCGAGCAGCGCCGTCCGCTTGCCGTGGACGTACGCGAGATAGTTGAAGACGATTTTTGCGTAGCAGCGGAGCAGTTCAGGTGGAACACCGAAAAACACCTCGGCAGACATCCGAAACGGCTCCGGCGGATAAGGCGCTCCCGAAGGCCCCTCAAAGCCAAGCCCGCGCAAGCGTTCGGCGACAAGCTCGTACTCGATGCCGATCAGCTCAACCTTGTCCCCGTCTCGCAGATCGATGCCGTCCGCTCGCAACTGCTGATGCGAAAGGACCGCGTCTGGTTGGTAATCGCGAATCACGTCTCCTGATGTGAAGCGCAGGCATGGCTCCACGATCTCATGGAGCGCGAACTGCGACGGCATGGGCTGCGGACTTACCCATACCTGCTTGCCAGCAAGTTTCCCGGCCTTCACCTCCGCACGAACGGATGACTTCTTGCCGAACGTCTTGAACTCCTCGGCACCGATAAGGCCCTCGTAGACGCGGGAGAAACCCTCTGGCGTGTCACGCGCAAGCTTCCGATCAAAAGCCCGGTCGAATGCCTGGTTGCATGCGAGACACACGATGCCGTCGTTGGCGCGCAACACGAGCGGCTCGCGCGTTTTGCCGATCATAGAAGCCTGCACGACGTGCTCCTTCGAGAACGACGCCAGCGGCTTCCACGTGAGGCAGTAGATGCATTGATGCAACTTGAAGTTCCCCCGATGTGAGGGACGCCTAGCCGTCCACATTGACCCTTCGCTACTGCGTCAAGAAGCTATCCTCGACGCAGAACGTGAGGCTCCCTAGCGCCGGATGCGCCGCACAGGTCCCGAGCGCGGAGAGATTGCTCAGGGTCGCCGCGAAGCCTAGGTTGTTCCCCGGCGTACGGGTGAAGGTCGCTGCGCCCACACAGTATGCAGCCACGATCTCTTGCGAGCTTGCAGCGAAGAACTGCACTCGCCCTTCGAGGATGTTGCCGCTGGCGGCCGCGTACTTTGGGTCGTCGGTGGTAAACGTGAGATTGACGTGTTGGGTGCCGATCTGCTGGGTACTTGTCTGC
>JADGRG010000144.1 GCA_017881145.1 Sandaracinaceae bacterium
ACCCATACGGCGCGTTCGTCGTGCGCGAGACGGATGTGCGCGGCTGCCCGAAACTCGTGGTGGCGCCAGACGCCTGCTGTGCGTGTCCGTTGGACGGCCCCGACGCCGGGCTCTGAGCGCCCGCGCAGCTGCGAAGCAAGACCTTGCTGCGCACTCTCGCGTACGCACTTGCGGCACGCAGGAGATCGCAGCGGAAGTCTGGCGCCGGGGGTAGCTGCTCAGGCGCGTGACCCGGCGCGGCGTGGCTGGCAGACTGGAGGCGCTTAATGTTGGCTACCGCCGTAAGGCCTTCTTGTTTCGCAAGAGGTGCATCTGCAGACTTGCCGCGAGAGGTGGTTTTCATGTGGCTTACGCGCGACTATCCTCCGGTATGCGGGAACGGCGCGTGAGGAAGCTGCACAGGTCAGCGAGCCGGGAGGTCGTGATGGGTGTAGTTCGTACGTGAAGAGAAAGCGATAGAGCGAAGAGCAAGTCATCTCGTCGACCTTAGCGACGCTTTCGGGAAGTAGTTGCGATCGACGACCACACCTGCGCACTCGCTAACCATGATCAGGTGGTGTGTTGGGGCCACGAGCGGCAGACACCATCGACGAGTCCGTCGAGGAAACCCGCGTACTAACCCGCCCTCAGCCGCCTCCCATAACCCCGTCCCCTCAATCCCGCATCGCCGCCACTGGCGACGTGCGAGACGCTCGCAACGCCGGCAGGATCCCGCCGACCACGCCCATCAGGCCGCCGATGGCGAGTGAGCGCAGCACGATGTCTGGCGCGGGGTCGAAGGAGAAGGAGATCTCCGACCAGGAGGCGAAGTTCATCATCGAGAAGTGCACAAAGCCCATGCCTAGTGAAGCGAAGGCGCCGAGACCGCCACCGAGCAGCGCTAGGAGCACGGACTCGAGCAGAAACGAGGAGAGCACCGTGCCGCGCGAGAAGCCCAGTGCGCGCAGCGTGCCTACCTCGCGACGGCGATGCGCGACCGCAGCGTACATGGTGATCATCGCGCCGATGGTGGCGCCGATCGAGAAGAAGAAGACGATCGCGCCACCCATGAACGACACCAGCTTGGCCGTGCCTTCGGACTGCTTTTCGTAGTAGGCGCTCTCACGCATGGCTTGCAGGTTGAGCTGCTTGTCGTGCTCGAGCGCGGCCTTCCACGCGTCGAACTTGCTCTCCGATTCGAGCGTAACGCTCACGGAGCTGACGATGCCGTCGCGACCGAACGAGGTGCGCACCAGCTCGACGTCGCCCCAGATCTCCGATTCGTGCGAGGAGCCGTCATCTTCGAAGATGCCGACTACCTGGGCTTGCCGGTTCTTCTTGATCTCGAAGTGTTGTCCGAGCTGCAGGCCCGCGAACTGGCCGCGCAGACGCTTGCCCAAGATGACTTCGTCGCTGCCGGGTTGTGCGGGGCGCCCCGCGATGAGGTGCACGTCCTTGCGGAAGGCGAGCACGTCGTCCGATACGCCGCGCAGCTGCACATTCGACATCTGACCGCTGGTGCCGGCCTTCTCCAGCGCCAGCACCACCACCAACTCGCCAACGCCAAGCGGCTTGCCCGAGGCATCCTTGCGCACGCCAGGCGCGGCCAAGACCAGGCCGACCAGTGGCGTCTCGATGATGCTCGACATCTCCGTGTCGGCACCCTTGCGCAGCACGATGCCGTTCTGCGCGCTGCCGGACTTGCCCAGCGTCTTCTTGATGCCGCGCGCTAGCATCTGCGACGACGCCAACACGAAGACCACCAGTGCAATGCCGAGCGCGGTGGCGATGGTGGTCGCCTTGCGCACGAAGAGTGAGCGGAAGTTGTAAGAGATGGGGATCATGTGCTCACCCGACCCTGCGCAGCGCGTCGGTGACGTGCAGCTTGCTGGCTTGATAGGCGGGAATGGCAGCTGCCAGCAGCGCAAGCACCACCGAGAGTGAGAGCGCTATCACCACGTCGCTCTGCTGGACGCGGAAGTAGGGGAAGAGCCCGGAGAAGTTCTCCTCCATGAAGCGGCCCACGCCCTGGTTGATCAGCGGCAGCGCCATGCCCACGCCCAAGAGGCCTCCCAAGAACCCGGTCACGCTGGCCTCGCCCAGCACGAACACCGAGAGGTGCGCGGGCTTGAAGCCGATGGCGCGCAGCACGCCGTATTCGTGGGTGCGCTCGCGCACGCCCATGGCGATGGTGTTGCCGAGGATCAGCATCATGATCAGCAGGATGACCACACTCACGATGTCCATGGCTTTGAGCAAGGTCGAGATCATGCCCAGAAACGAGGTGTTCAGCGCACGCTCGCTCATGCTCAGGGTCTGGGTGTCGCGCACGTCGAAGAGCTTGTCGATGCGCTTCACCATCGCGCCGGCCTGCGCGGCATCCGGCACCTTGGTGACGATCCAGCCGACCTGTTCTTTGGCGGGAGCGGCGGCCGCTTCGTTCAGGTAGGCCCAGTTGAAGTAGAAGCTCGACTGATCGAGCGACTTGCGAGTGGCGGTGTAGACGCCGTCGATGTTGAACTCCCAAAGGCCCGGGTAGATAGTGCCTTCGAGCGTGATCTTGTCGCCGACCTTCCAGCCGAACTGCCGCGCGATGACAGAGCCGACGATGGCGCCGCGCCGGTCTTCGAGCCAGTGCGCGCGCTGCTCGGGTGGCAGAGAGATCTCATCGTAGACCTCCAGGAATGACTTCGGATCAGTCGCCATGTTGGCGAAGAACTGGCTCTCCTTGCCGGGGACATGCGCGCCAAACCAGTTGAGCCAGGTGACGGACTTCACGCCTTCTAGGCCGCGCACGTCCTCGACGTAGCGCTTGGGCAGCCACATCACGAAGGTCACCTTGTGGCGCGAGGCGACGCGATCCTTGGCGGAATACTCGACGCCCACCAGCCACGCCGAAAGCACGGTGCGCAAGAGCAGAAACGCCAGCATCGCCACCGCCACGCCCACCACCGTGAGCACGGTGCGGAAGAGATTGCGGCGGGTGTTCTTCACCGCAATGCTGGCGAGGTTCATGTGAGCGACCCCTTGTCCAGGCGGCGCACGATGCTGGCACGCTCAGCTGCGACCGGATCGTGGGTGACCATCACGATGGTCTTCTTGAGCTCTGTGTTGAGCTTGACCAGAAGCTCCAGGATCTGGTCGGCGCTGTGGCGATCGAGATCGCCGGTGGGCTCGTCGGCCACGATGATCTTGGGGTCGGTCACGATGGCGCGCGCGATGGCCACACGCTGTGCCTGCCCGCCAGAGAGCTGGTCGGGCCTGTGACCTGCGCGATCTTCCAGGCCCACCACGCGCAGCGCGATCAGCGCACGCTGCTTGCGCTGCGCCGAGGAGAGCGGCGTGAGCAGAAGCGGTAGCTCCACGTTCTCCGCCGCCGTGAGCACCGGCAAGAGGTTGTAAGTCTGGAAGATGAAGCCGACGTTCTGCGAACGCCACTTGGCGCGCGCGCCTTCACTCATGGCCGTGAGATCCACACCGGAGATGTGGATGGTGCCGCGCGACACGGAGTCGAGGCCCGCGATCAAGTTGAGCAGCGTGCTCTTGCCGGAACCGGAAGGGCCCATCAACGCTTCGAACGCGCCTTCGGGCATCTCGAGATCGAGATCCTTGAGCACTTCGATCGGCTCTTTGCCGCGGTAGTAAGTCTTGCCCACCTTGCTCAGGCGAATCAGCGTGGGTGCTGTGCTGCCGCCCTTGGCTGCACTCACGAAGCCGCTCTTGGCTGCTCCATCACCACCACTTGCACCACCACTTGCACCACCGCTCACCCTGGTTGCGCTTGCGTCACTCATGGCTTGTCCTCTCCCTGACTTTTTGACCGTCGCGCAGCGTGGCAGGCGGCGACTTCACCAGCTTGGTGCCGGCCTCGGGACCGCGGGTCAGCTCGAAACCATCGCCGAAGCGCGCGCCGAGCGTCACCGGCGTCATGCGCGCCAGCTCGCCGTCCAGCACGAACACCACCTTGGCGCCACCGCGCTCGGTCAGCGCCGCAGCCGGCATCACCAGCTTGGGCTTTTCCTGCAGCTTGGCTGCGTCAATGGCACCGGTCAGGAAGCTCACGCGCGCGGACATGTCCGGCAGCACGGTGCTCGCATCGTCGACGAACTTCACCTTCACGCCGACCGTAGCCTTTGCGCGATTGACGCGCGGCATGATCGCAATCGCCTCACCGCGAAAGCGGCGCGTCGGATAGGCATCGAGCACGATCTCGCAAGGCGAGCCTAGCTTCACCAGATGCAGCCTACCTTCGGGTACGTCAGTCTCCACCACGATGGACGAGAAGTCCGCCAACTCGATGGTGCCACCGATGCCAGCCACGGCG